>DAOUGD010000054.1:0-35745 GCA_034429475.1 Anaerolineae bacterium | reverse complement strand
GGGCGGTAGCCCGTCACCGCAAAACCCCTTTAAAAACAACGACTTTAGCCGGCCCTTGCGCCTCAGCGCGCCGCCCTCCGGGAGAATGACAGGCCCCTGTAGATAACTTCTAGGGCAATTTTAGCACACTTTAGCAGTATAATGGAACGAATCAAACTGTTGGAAAGTGGGGGTGTATTGTGTCGGAACCTTATGAAAAGGATTCTGTCTGGACTTATCAGGGCTATGAACTGGACAAGGGTAACTTCACCACGGCGATGGTTCACATGTACCGGGCGGAAATTGCGCGCGTCAATTTGTGGCGCAGTCGCCTGGACACGACGACGAACTGGGCGGTGGTGACGACGGCGGGCGCCATCACCTTCGGGTTCAGCTCGGCGCAAAACCCCCATTTTGTGATCCTGCTGGTGTTGCTGTTTGTCTTGATATTTCTCAATATCGAGGCGCGGCGTTATGCGTATTATTCGCTGTGGTATCACCGGGTGCGGCTGTTGGAGACGAATTTCTTCGCGGCGATGCTCGCGCCGCCGTTCCGCCCGGCGCCCGATTGGGGCGACTCACTCAGCGACGCGCTGATCAACCCGCTTTTCCCCATTTCTCACTGGGAGGCCATGGGCAATCGCTTCCGGCGCAATTATGCCGCCATTGTCGGCGTGATTCTGGCCAGTTGGGCTCTCAAACTGGCCGTGCATCCGACGCCCACCGCCAATGTGCGGGAAATTATCGGCCGGGCCGCCATCGGCACGGTCATTCCAGGTTGGATAGCCATTCTTATCGTGATGGCGATTTATCTCTTCCTGTTTCTCATTACTCTGGAGGGGTACCGGCGCTACAAGAAACGGGGCGTTCCCCGTCGTTCCGAGTGGCAGCACAGAGGTCCGAGCTGGTTCAAGCCGCAAACCGCGCCGAATCTGGCTTTCATCATCACTACCCAGAAGGATAGTATCGCCGCGCGCTTGATGAAAGAACTGGGGCGCGGCGTCACTGCGTTGGAAGGGGTGGGAATGTACACTGGCGAAAAGCGCGACGTATTGTTGTGCGCTGTCAGCGATATCCAGGTTTCTCACGTCGAAGAGATCGTGCGCACCAGCGATCCAGATGGCTTTGTCGTTTTCACGCAGGCCAATGAGGTGCGCGGCGGACACTTTAAGGCGCAGGAACCGCCGAGTTGACGTTGCACAAAATACAAGCCGTGCTATAGTTGCCGCTTGGCGGGAACTTTTGGCGGGAGTGTAGCGTCATGATTGGTTGGGGCGACTGTCCTGATAACTTCTTGGCTGGCTGGAGGAACTATGGAGAAAGAAACCGCAAACGGCGCAAGTCAGAAAAACATTTTCGCACTACTCTTTGGGGTGCTATTGCGCCCCAAAATCACGTTCACCTATTTGAAGGATAACCACAAGCGCGCCTGGTGGCTCCCGGCGATCCTCATTCTGCTGCTGACCGTCGCGCCGATTGTGGCAGCATCGAAAACGGCGGCGCCAGCTATGCCCGTCGCTATGGAAGGGATGATGGGCAGCGAAGCCGCGATGAGCGGAAAATATGATCCGACAATGATGGGGGGGGGCTTCGAGCAACCACCGGCGAGTAATCTCAATCTGTTCCAACTGGCGGGGAAGATCGTCGGCGCACCGGCCGCGTGGCTGCTCTGGGGCGCGGCGCTCTACCTGGCGAGCGTCTTCCTGGGACGCAGCAGCAGCTTCGGGCAGATGGCCCGCCTGTCCGTGTGGACGTGGCTGCCCTACGGTATCCGGGGATTGGTGCAGACCCTCTACATTCTCGGCACGGGCGAGACCATCACCAACGCCGGGCTGTCCGGCTTTGTGAATCAGAACGCCACCGCCATGATCGCGCCCGGCCCCGGCCAACTGGCGCTGACCAGCATTCTGGCGAAGGTAGACCTGTATATGATCTGGCATTTGATCCTGCTCAGCGTGGGATTGATGGCCTTCACGAATCTCAAGTACCGCAAGGCGTTGATGGCGGTGCTGGCGATCTGGGTGGTCTTCACGCTGTTGGGCATCGTCCCGGCCATCTTCGGTGGCGTATTGGGCGGCGTTACGAGTCCTACGCCCGGAGGCGGGGTTGGATAATTCGCCGGAACTGCAAAGCGGGGCAGCTCCTGCGACAATCCGCACTGCGCAGTTGCATCGGGATTTTGCGATGGGCGATCAGGTCGTCCACGCCCTGGATGGTGTGGACCTGGAAGTAGCCGCCGGAGAGTTTCTGGCGGTGATGGGGCCGTCGGGATCGGGCAAGTCCACCCTGTTGTACCTGTTGGGCGGGTTGGATCGCCCCACCGAGGGTGAAATTTGGGTCAACGGGCGCGAGATTGTGGGGTTGGACGAGAACGATCTGGCGACGTATCGGGGCCAGGAAATCGGGTTCATCTTTCAGGCGTTTCACCTGGTGGCGACGATGACGGCTCAGCAGAACGTGGAGTTTCCGATGATTTTCAACCGTATTCCGCCGCGGGCACGCCGGGAGCGGGCGCAGGCATTGTTGGAGCGCGTCGGGTTAGCGGAACGGCGGATGCACCGGCCCACCGAGCTGTCTGGCGGCCAGCAGCAGCGCGTCGCCATCGCCCGCGCGCTTGCTAACGACCCCCGCATCATCCTGGCCGACGAACCGACCGGAAACCTGGATTCGCACACCGGACAGGAAGTGCTGGCGTTGTTGAGCGATCTCAACCAGGAGGGCCGCACCATCATCATCGTTTCCCACGATCCTGGCGTGACGCGCTACACCACCCGCGCGCTTCATCTGCGGGACGGGCGCGTGCAGGAGCAGGGTGAGGGGGAGAGTGGGTGAGGGGGAGAGTGGGTGAGGGGGAGACAAGGTGACAAGGTTTCCTAACTCCTAACTCCTAACTCGCAACTCCTAATTCGCAATTCGCAATTCGCTTGTGAGGGTTTGATGAGACACATTGTAAAATGGACTTTGATGTTGTTTGTGGCAAGCTTACTTTTGGGCGGTATGGCTGCGCTGGTGATGGCGCAGACGCCGGTGACGGTGGAACCGTCTTCGTTGCGTTCCGACCTGGGTGGCACGGTGAGTGTTTATGCGACGGCGCCGTTGACTTTCACGGAGCAGTGTACCGTCCGGCTGGTGAACTACGGCGTTCTGGCGACGACTTACGTAAATCTCACTACGCTCCAGGCCGTCGTGCCGACCGGGTTGGGAACGGGGACGTATACGCTGCTCGTTTTGGATGCTGAAGGGGACACCATCGGCACCGGAACGCTCACCATTACGGCGGCGCCGGCGCCTACCGCCACCCCCAAGCCGGAATCGCCGGCGCCTTCTGGACGGCCGATCCTCACGGTGCGCAACTACACGGTGGAACCGCTCCAGGTCAAGCCGGGGCAGGAGTTTTCTGTCAGCGTTGAGGTGTACAACAACGGCAGCCGCGCCGGAGAGAATACGATGGCCGTCTTTATTGGCGGAGATTTTCTTCCACTGGGGGAAAAGGGCCACCTTTTCTGGCAGGTCCCCATCAACGCCACTTTTGTCGCCACGCAGCGTTTCCAGGTTCCCAAAGAAGCCAGCAATGGCATCCACCAAGTTGCAGTGCAGCTTTCGGCCAACGATTACGAAGGCAACCATTACGACTACCCGGCCAACATCCCCGTGGAAGTGATTGGCGCCAGCACCGGCGCGGCGCCGACCGGCAAGCCCAAAGTTCTGATTGAGGGCGTCAGCACGACGCCCGCGCACGTCGCGCCCGGCGAACTGTTCACGTTGACGCTGCGCCTGGTCAATCGCGGCAGCCGCACGGCCATCAACGTGATGACCAAGGCCGACGCGGAAGCCGCGATCCCGGCGGAAGGCGGCGCCATCGCCGCTGCCACCGATGTGCTTAAAATTAACGAAGCCGTCACGGTGACGCTGCCGTTGTTGCTCAAGCCGGTCAAAGAAGGCGGTCGCCTGGGACTCAGCATTGGGTTGGAGTATGCCGATTACAGCGGCGGCAGTTACAGCGACCAGCAGACGGTAGGGCTGGACGTGGACGTCAGTCTGGCGAGTCGCCCGCAGTTGCTCATTGCATCCTACCGTACCGAACCGGAGGCCATCTCGCCCGGCGACAGTTTCACGTTGACGATAGCATTGAGCAACGTCGGCGGGGGAGCGGCGCAGCGGCTTACCCTGGCGTTGGGAGGCGTGGATGGCGTGGACCTCGGCGCGTTTGTGCCGGTGGGCGGCAGCAACGTCAGCTTTATCCCGCAACTGGACGCCGGCGCTACAGAAACCGTCATGCTGCGGATGATGGCGGCGGGTAATGCGGAGACAAAAGCGCACAACCTCCCGGTGGCCCTGGCCTACGACACGGTGGGCGGCACCCGCGAAAAAGACACGCAGCGCATCAGCCTGATGGTGCGCCGCCGCCCGAACTTTAAGGTCAGCTTTTATCGCCCGGTGGAGGGTGCCGCGATGGTCGGCCAGCCGTTTCAACTACCCATCGAAGTGGTGAACGCCGGGACGGCGCGCTTCAATATCCCCACGCTGGAAGCGACCGGCGCGGGGCTGGAATTTATGGGCGAGTCCAGCACCTTCGTCGGCAACCTCGACCCCGGAGGTTCCTGGACGCTCGACGCGATGGCGATGGCGATGACGCCGGGGCTGTTGGATGTCGTCGTCAACGTCCATTACGTGGACGACCTCAACCAGACGCAGATCATCAGCCAGACGTTGACGATTGAGGTGATGGATATGCCGCAGCCGGAAAATCCTGAAGGCCCCGTAGGCCCGGACGGGCCGAATGGCCCGATAGAAACACCGGAAACCCTGCCGCAGACAATCTGGCGCTTCGTCAAAGGCTTTTTAGGATTAGGAAGCTAAAACGTCAAACGTGAAACGTAATGATTTCACGTTTCACGTTTTACGGATTACGGATTACGCTTATGACTATCCGTGATTTACTCCGTTTAGTTCTCAGCAACCTCAAACGCATGAAGGCCCGCGTGGCGATGACGGCGATTGGCGTCATCATCGGCACGGCGGCGGTCATCGTGCTCGTCTCGTTGGGCGCCGGGCTGCAAAAAATGGCGACCGAGAGTCTTTACGGGATGGGCGGCCTCGACGAATTGATGGTGCGCAATGATAGCTATTGGATGGCTTCTTACCCGGCGGAGAAGCGGGGCGATGGGCAGGATCAACCCCAATCTGCGGTGTTGGATGACGCTGCGTTGGAACAAATCCGCGCGATGGAGGGCGTGATCGCCGTGACGCCCTTCCTGGACGTGCAAATGCAAGGCCCGCTTCGGCTGGATCGCCAGGACGGCTGGGGGCAGATTTACGGCGTAGACATGGATAGCTTCACCACGATCATCGAACTGGATCGCGGCACATTGGACATGTATCGGGGGCAAGTCATCATTGGCGCGACCGTGCCGGAGAACTTCATCCCCTGGGAAGAGCGCGAGAACAGCGAGACGACCCCGCCGGCCCCGGAATTGCTCGGTCAGACCCTCCAGATGATCCAGTACACCTACAGCGAGATGGATATGTACCCCTCAGAAAGTGTGGTGGCGCGGCTGGAAGTGGTGGGGCAGCTCAAACGCCAGGGGTATATGTACGATTACAGCATCTTTATGCCGCTTAAAGAAGCGCAGCGGCTTAATCAGCGGCTCAACTCAACATTGCCGCCGGAATCTCAACAGCCGGCGCGCAAAGACTATCAGCAGGCATTGGTCAAAGTCTCCGACCCTAACCTCGCGCCGACCGTCGAGCAGCAGCTCAAGGATCAGGGGTTCACCGTCCAATCCGACCGCCAGCAGTTGGAGAGCATTAACCGCTTCTTCCTGATCTTCCAGGCGATCCTGGGTGGCATCGGGGCGGTGGCGCTGCTCGTGGCCGCGTTTGGCATTGCGAACACGATGGTGATGGCGATCTACGAGCGCACGCGCGAGATCGGCTTGATGAAGGCCATCGGGGCGACCAACCAGGACGTGATGTCGGTCTTTTTGGCGGAAGCGGGGAGCATTGGCTTCCTGGGGGGCATCGGCGGCATCCTGCTGGCATTGGGCGTCAATGCCGTCATCAACGTGGTGGGGCAATCGCTCATCGCGCAGGGCGGTGGAGGCGGATTCTTACCCACCGGGCCTGGGCAAGAAGTCCAGGCGCTTACGTCCACCCCGTTGTGGCTACTGGGTTTCGCCATCGTCTTTGCGACCCTCATCGGCGTCGTCTCCGGCGTCTACCCCGCCATCCGCGCTGCCGCCCTCAGCCCCATCCGCGCGTTGAAGTATGAGTAGACGGTAAACGGTAGCCGGTAGACAGGGAACAGCCCTGTCTACCGGCTACTGTCTACCGTCTACCACTTCCGCCGCCATTTCGCCATCCTGCCATTGGATCGTCAGCGCCAGCCCCGGTGTGACTTGCGCCGCCTGCGTGAGCACTTTCCCTGTCTCGCGCTCGTGGACGATGGCGTAGCCCCGTGAGAGCACCGCCTCTGGGTTGAGCGCTTCTAGCCGCGCGGCCAACGCTGTTACGCGCTGGCGTTGCGCTTCTATCTGGCGCGCCAAGGCCAAATCCGCCCGCGCCGCCAGATCGTCCACCCGTTGCCGCGCGCTGGCGAGGCGCGTCAACGGCGCGAGGTGTTCCAGAGAGCGCGTCATCTGCGTTACCCGCTCGCGCCGTCCTGCGATGTCCGCCGCGAAGACGCGCTCTAATCGGGCCTGCCGCTGTGCCAACGTTGCCCGCAGTTCGGCGACGTCCGGCGTCGCCAGTTCCGCCGCCGCCGAAGGGGTGGGCGCGCGCAAGTCCGCCGCGAAATCCGCCAGCGTGAAGTCAATCTCGTGGCCGACACCGCTGACCACCGGTAGCCGCGACGCGGCTATCGCCCGCGCCACGCGCTCGTCGTTGAAAGCCCACAGGTCCTCCAGCGAGCCGCCGCCGCGCACGACCAGGATCACGTCTATCCCATCCCCTCCCCCCCCCCTGGCAGGAGAGGAGCAATAGGCATTGAGCGCGGCCAACGCAGCCACGATTTGCGGCGGGGCCGCGTCGCCCTGTACCGGCGTCGGGGAGAGTAGCACCTCGGCCAGGGGATAGCGGCGGCCCAGCACGTTGAGCACGTCGCGGAAGGCCGCCGTCGTGGGCGACGTGACGACGCCGATGCGGCGGGGATGCGGCGGCAGCGGTCGCTTGCGTTCCGGCGCGAACAGCCCTTCGGCGTCCAACTGCGCCTTGAGCCGCTCGAACTCGGCGTGCAGGTCGCCGCGTCCGGCCGGGCGTAGGGCGTCCACGTACATCTGGTAGCGTCCACCCGGCTCGTAGACGCCGATCTTTCCGTGCGCCAGCACCTTGTCGCCGTTGGCGGGGAGATAGCGCATCGCCTGCGCCTGTGCACGCCAGACGACGGCGCTCAAGGCCGCCCCCGCGTCTTTGAGCGTGAAGTAGAGATGCCCCGACGAGGCGCGTGAAAAATTCGAGATTTCCCCCATGACCCAGAAATCTTGCAGCACCGGCTCGCGCTCCAACAATGCGCGAATCCGCGCCGTAATTTCGCTCACAGAATAGGGTGTGGGGGCTTGGGAAAAAAGGTCTAGTTGACTTTGCATGGTTGGCGTATCCTCAACGGTGGAAATCGGTGCTCAGAAATCGGTCATTGGAAACCGGCAACCAGTTTCCAGTTACTGATTTCCAGTTTCTCCTAAAAAATCAACATCCCCATCACAGCCATTTCCAGGCCGCCGCCGACGGCCAGGAGCAGGATGGCGGTGGCCGAGGGCATAGGGAGCAGTCCCAGGCCGCCGAGCAGCCCCACTACGTAGAGCGTCGCGCCCAGGATAAAAAGGATGCGCTCGCTGCCGCGCAGTCGCACTTTCTGCCGCGTGGTGGAATGATGGGTATATCGTCGTCGTACCATAGTTTAAACTCCATAAGTCTAAAGTCGAAAGTGCAAGGTCGAAAGTCAAGTAGTGTATGAGCAACTGACTCTATCTTACCCCAAAAACGCCAGTGCGTAAAATGGGAAACGTCTTCACATTTCACGTTTCTTGTCGCCATGGGGTATAATGGTTACATATTGTTGAAGAAGCCGATAGGGTTTGAATACCCATTACTCATGACTCATTTCCCATACCTACCATGCAAATCATCCTGACCCACGAAAACGCCGATTTTGACGCCATCGCCAGCCTGCTGGGAGTGCACAAGTTGTACCCCAACGCCCGGCCGGTGCTGCCGCTGCGCATCAATCGCAACGTGCAGGCGTACCTCGATCTGTACGGCGCGGAACTGCCTTTCGTTAGCCGCGAGATCATCCCGCGCGGACGGCGGGTGAAGCGCGTCATTCTGGTGGATACCCAGGGCCTCACGACGATCCGGGGAATGGGGAAGCACATCAGCGACGTGCTCATCATTGACCACCACACGCCACCGGAGTCGCTGCCGGAGGGATGGCGCTTCCAGGGCGACATGCTCGGTGCGACGACGACGCTGCTGGTGGAGGCGCTCTCGGCGCGGCTGATTCCCCTCTCCGGCATCGAGGCGACGCTGCTGCTGGCCGGCATCTACGAGGATACCGGCGCGCTGACCTACGGCGCCACGTCGTCCCGCGATTTGCGCGCCGCCGCCTGGCTGATGGAGCAGGGCGCGAGCCTGGAAATCGCGGGGGAGTTCCTCGAACATCCGCTGACGCCGGTGCAGCAGACGATTTACGGCGACCTGCGTGCGCACACCGAGACGGTGATGGTGGACGGTCATCCCATAGTTCTGAGTTGGGCGCAGTCGCCACCCAATGTGGAAGAAGAAATCTCCACGCTGGCCCACAAGCTGCGCGATCTCTTTGACCCTTCCGCGCTCTTTGTCCTGGTGCAACTCGGTGAAAACACGCAGTTGGTGTCGCGCAGCACCACTGACGACATCAACGTGTCCGAAGTGGCGCAGTATTTCGGTGGCGGCGGCCACGCCCGGGCAGCGGCCGCCCTGATTCATCGGCGTCCGGCCCTGGACGTGTACGAGGAACTGCGCGGGATGCTGCCGGGTTTCGTGCGCCCGCGCGTCACCGTGCGCGATTTGATGTCGCATGGCGTCCGCACCGTCGAACCGCACACGCCGGTGACGTTGGCCGCCCAGCAAATGTTGCGCACCGGTCACGAGGGTTTCCCGGTGGTGGACGCTGCCGGGCGCGTGATGGGACTAGTCACGCGCAATGCGGTGGATCGCGCCATGCAGCATCACTGGGAGCGACAGCCGGTCTACCGGATCATGCAGCCCGGTGAAGTCGCCGTCGCGCCGGAGGATTCGGCGGAGCGGGTGCGCACGCTGATGATCCACAGCGGGTGGGGGCAGATTCCTGTCGTCGAAGAGGGGCGGGTGATCGGCGTGGTCACGCGCACTGACATGATTCGGATGCCGCCTTCCGCGCAGGAATCGGAGCGGCGGCAGATGGCGCAACTGATGGCGGAGGCGTTCCCGCGACTGCTGCTCGATTTGATCCGCGCCATCGGGGCGCGCGCGGCGGAATTGGGGTTCACCATCTACTTCGTCGGCGGCATCGTGCGCGACCTGCTGCTCGGTCAGCCCATTGGCGACGTAGACCTGGTGGTAGAAGGGGATGCAATCGTCCTGGGCCAGGCATTGGCGGAAGCCTATGGCGGCGAAATCCACACCCACAGCCGGTTTGGGACGGTGAAGTGGACGTTGCCAGAAGGAATTTGGAAAGCAGAGGAGCAGCGGTGCGAATCCACTTCTCAATCTTCTGGTACTCCTTACTCCTTACTCCTTACTCCTTACTCCTTACCCGCCTCCATTGATCTCGTCACGGCCCGCACGGAATTCTACGAGCATCCCACCGCGCTGCCGACGGTGGAGCGCAGTTCGATTAAGCAGGATTTGCACCGGCGCGATTTTACCATCAACACGTTAGCGATCCGGCTCGATCCGCAGCGGTGGGGCGATTTGCTGGATTTCTACGGCGGCAAGGCCGACATGGAGGCCGGCGTTATCCGCGTGCTGCACAGCCTCAGCTTTGTGGACGATCCCACGCGCATCTTGCGGGCGGCGCGTTTCGAGGCGCGGCTGGACTTTCACCTCGATCCGCGTAGTGAGAGCCTCATCGCCGACGCCCTGCCGATGCTCAACCGCATCACCGGCGGGCGCGTCCGCCACGAGTTCGATCTCATCTTCAAGGAGGCGCGTCCCGCAGCCGCGCTGGATCGCTTGCAAGAGTTGGGCGCGCTGCGGCAAATTCACCCGTCGTTGGTCTGCGATGATTGGCTGCACGAGCGGTTTGACCGGCTGCGACAAGCTGAGAATCTGGATGTGTGGGGCGTGGCGGATGAGGAAGGTCGCCTGTTCCTGCACTGGGCGCTGTTCCTGTATCGCCTGCCGCTGGCGGACATTGTGCAGATTGTGGAACGGCTGCTGATCCGGCGCACTGTCAGTGTGGGGGCGAAAATCCTGCCGGAATTGCCGCGCGTGTTGGACGAGTTGGTGCGGCACACCCGACCTAGCCAGATCGCGGCGCAGCTTGAAGCGCTGCCACTCGACGTACAGGCCGTAGCCTGGCTGGCGACCGACGACGACGTGGCGCGCGCGCGTCTGGAGCAGTATGCCCGTGAATGGCGACACGTCGAGCCGCAGTTGACTGGCAAAGCGTTGCGCGATTTGGGCTTCAAGCCCGGCCCGCTCTTCCGCGACATCTTCATCGCCCTGCGCCGCGCGCGGCTGGACGGCGAAATCACGACGTTGGAAGAAGAGATTGCTTTGGTTAAAAATTGGGAAATACGTGAAGCGTGAAACGTCAAACGTCAAACGTCAATTTTGACGTTTGACGTTTGACGCATTCCGCACCCTATCTTGTGAAAGGACAACTATGCCACTTTTTTATCCCTCTTATCAAGCTTTGAGCCTGGCCGATCAGATATTGGAAGAAGTCGCGGCGCGGGTGCCGGGCTATCAGGGACGGATTGGCGCGTGCTGGTATTGGCGGCTCACCGGCGGTGTTCTGGTCACGTTTGAGATGGGCTTCACCGTGACCGAGCAACGTTGGGACGTGTTGCGCGCGGTCGCCGTCACGCCGAGCGTCGGGCAGTTCAGCGCGGCGGAGTTCCCGTTTGCGGCTTACGGCACGCTGTTGACTTCGCCGCCCTTCATCCATGACTTGGAAGGCGAGGCGGAATGGGCGAACCGGCTCTATTTCCAGATGGGCAAGTTGATCAGCGATGCGGTGATGTGGCTGGAAATGTTGCTGGCCGCTGTCATTGATCCGCAGGTGCGCCCGCCGTCGTCCTTCCCTACCTTAAATGCGTTGGAGCGGGAGTTGGTGGCGTATGCGGTGGATGAGCTGCAAGGTTACTTCACGCTGCGCAAACTGCGCGCCGCGTTTGCGGGGCGGGCTTCTTCCCGCACCCTGACCCGGCTGGCGCAGTATTGGGAATCCATCGGCTTGCTTACTGAAAACCCGCGCCGCGTCACGGTGGCATTGCGCGCGCTGGCCGGGGATTGGTAACGTATGCCGAAAACCGCTCTGGATCAGCGTTGCATCCACGCCTTGCGGATTCTGGCGCTGGACGCCATCGAACAGGCCGGCAGCGGTCATCCCGGTATGCCGTTGGGGATGGCGGACGTGGCTTATACGTTGTGGCTGCGCCATCTCAAGCACAATCCGCGCAATCCACGTTGGCCCAACCGGGACCGCTTCGTCCTTTCCGCCGGGCATGGCGCGATTTTGCTTTACAGCCTGCTGTACCTCACCGGCTATCCGATCACGTTGAAAGACCTCCGCACGTTCCGACAACTGGACAGCAAGGCTGCCGGTCATCCTGAGTATGATGCGGATTTGGGAATCGAGGCGACCACCGGCCCCTTGGGAGAGGGTTTCGCCAATGCCGTTGGTATGGCGATGGCAGCGCGCTATATGGCGGCGCGCTTCAATCGCCCGGAGTTCCCGCTGGTGGATCACGTCGTCTACGTCGTAGCGTCGGATGGCGACTTGATGGAGGGGACAACGCACGAGGCGGCGTCGCTGGCCGGGCATCTGGGATTGGATAATTTGATCGGCTTTTACGATGCTAATGGGGTTTCCCTGGAAGGCTCGACCGATTTGACCTTTACCGAGGACGTTCCGGCACGCTTTGCGGCCTACCACTGGCGCGTCCAGGAAATTGACGGGCACGACCTGGACGCGATTGACAGGGCCATCCGCACCGCCAGACGTCAGACCGGGCAGCCGCACCTCATCGTCTGCCACACCCATAGCGCGTATGGCAGCCCGCATTTCCAGGATATGGCGCTCCGGCGGCCGTTGGGCGAGGCCGAAGTGCAGCAGATCAAGATGGCTTTGGACTGGCCGACGGAGGAACGCTTCTTTGTTCCCGGCGACGTGCTGGCGCACTACCGGCTGGCGACGCCGCAGGGTGAACGCGCCGAAGCGCGCTGGCGGGACATGTTAACGCTGTACGAGCAGAAGTACCCTGAAGAGATGGCGGAGTTTAACCGCATGATACGGGGCGCTCTGCCGGAAGGGTGGCCGGTCGCGCTGCCGCATTTCCGCTCCGATGCTGTACCGATTGCCACCCGTACAGCTTCCAGTAGGGTACTCAATGCTCTGGCTCCTGTCATCCCCGAATTGATCGGCGGTGCCGCCGATGTGGGACCTTCCGCCCAAACGTTCCTCAAAGACACAGGCGACTTCACGAAGGATCGCCCTCTGGGGCGCAACATCCATTTTGGGGCGCGTGAGCACGCGATGGGCGGGATGCTCAATGGGATGGCGTTGTATGGCGGCGTGCGCGTCTACGGTGGGACATTCCTCGCCTTTTCGGACTACATGCGCCCGGCGGTGCGGCTGGCGGCGATGATGAAAGCCCCCGTGGTCTTTGTCTGGACGCACGACTCGTTCTATGTGGGCGAGGATGGGCCGACGCATCAGCCGGTGGAGCAGTTGATGGCGCTGCGGGCCATCCCCGGCCTGACTCTCATCCGTCCGGCGGACGCGAACGAGACGGCGGCGGCGTGGCGGTTGGCGCTGATGGAGCGTCGCGGTCCCGTCGGCCTGGTGCTCACGCGGCAGCCGTTGCCCGTATTGGAGGGCATGGCGGAAAAGGCGTGGGATGGCGTGACGCGCGGCGCGTATATCCTCAAGGACTCGCCGCTGTCGCGTGTAGACCTGATCCTTATCGCCACCGGCTCGGAGGTGGCGCTGGCGTTGGCGGCGCAGCAGTTGTTGGAGGCCCGTCACATCGGCGCGCGCGTCGTCAGTATGCCGTGCTGGCAGCTTTTTGACCAGCAGCCGTTGTTCTACCGTCTCAGCATCCTGCCGGACAACGTCATCAAGCGGTTGGCGATTGAGGCCGGCAGCACGTTAGGGTGGGAGCGATACACCGGTCGCTATGGCGCTGTCATTGGGCTGGATCGCTTTGGCGCGTCGGCCCCCCCGGCGGACTTGCAGGAAGCGTTTGGCTTCACCCCCGAAGCCGTTGCCGGTCGCGCGATGGTGTTGATGGGGGAGTAGGGGTGAGTTGGACAACTCACCACATCTGACTATGCAAATGAAACCCAATCGTATTCCTGTCTCTCTTGTTGTGTTGCTGGCCTTTGCTTTGATTGCTTCCATAGCTTTGAACTTTTTCCTTTTTGCACAAGGCCGGCACTATTATTACCTGCTCAATCTAACCCAGTTAGATCCGCTCGATTTGGATGTTTATCCTTCTCAAGGTGTTGAAAGTGGCAATCCCGAAAAGTTACGGGTCGTTTTCTTTGGAGATTCCAGAGTCTATCAATGGCCGGAGCCGGTAGGGCTTGACCGATTTGAGTTCCTCAATCGCGGGATTGGTGGGCAAACTTCAACGCAAATCGTTGAACGATTCGACGAGCACGTTACTCCTCTACATCCCGATATTCTGCTGATTCAGATGTGCGTCAACGATTTGAAAACGATTCCTCTGTTCCCTGATTTGAAGTCAGAAATCATCTTGGATTGTAAGAACAATATTCAATGGAGTGTACAAGAAGGGCGGAGTCAAGGCGCTACGATTATTTTGACAACGATCTTTCCACTGGGGAGAGTGCCGCTTGAACGTCGCCTGTTTTGGTCGGATGATGTCGGCGAGGCCATTGAAGAGGTCAATCGCTTTGTCTATTCGTTGGAGGCGGAGGACGTCATCATCTTGGATACAGGGGAAGTGTTGGCGAATGAAAAAGGATTGGTTCGGGATATATACAGTCTGGACCTCTTGCATTTGAGTGAAGCAGGTTATGCAGCATTGAACGAAAAGCTGGCAGAGATTCTCGAAGGATTGAACCACGCAAAAGTAACCAGTGCGCCATAGAAAGAAAAACCTGGTTATCAGGAGGGTTTTATCAAAGACAACCATTTGCGAATTATCAAGGGGGCAGTGTGGCTGGCCTTCTTTTTGATTTACGCCGCGACGACAGCGTGGGATGTGCTGCCGGCCGACAGCGGCGAGTTTCAACTCATCGCGGCGCGGTGGGGGATCGCGCATCCACCGGGGTATCCGCTGTATACGGTTTTGGGTGGGCTGTGGGTGTCCCTGCTGCCGTTTGGGAGTGTCGCCTTCCGGCTGAATTTACTCAGCGCGTTCCTGGCCGCGACGACGCTGCTGCTGCTCTTTGATGCGGTGCGTGTGTGGGCCACGACTTGGGGGCAGGCGCCGCGCGCCGCGTGTCTCGGCGGACTGGGGGCCGTGCTCGCACTGGGGGCCGCTTCCACCTTCTGGGCGCAGGCCACCATCGCCAACATCCGTATGCCGACCATGCTCTTCACCGCCTGGGCCTTTCTCGCGCTGGCGAAGTGGGACAGGAAGCAAGAAGCAAGAAGCAGGAAGCAAGGCTCGGTGAGCGAGCGAGTGAGCGAAAAGGCGAGTGGGCGAGTAAATCCGCAGCACCCACAACTCACAACCCACAACCCACAACCCACAACCCTATTTCCTATTTCTTATTTCCCTCTTTTGGAGTTGGCGCTGGCTTTAGGTCTGGGGGTAGGACATCACGCTTCGCTGATTTTTTTTGCAGCGGGGTGGGGCGTGTATGTGTTGCTGCGAGAGCCAGGATTGCTGCTGCGTCCGCATCGGTGGTGGGCGGCGGTTCCGGTCGCGGCGCTGGCCTGGGGGATTCCACAACTCTATCTGCTGCTGCGGGGGAACGTGCCGGGCGTGGTTCTGTCGCCCGGTAATCTGGGGACGTGGGACGCCTTTTGGAATCACGTCCTGGCGCGCGGGTTCGGCGGGGATATGTTCGCCTTCGCCACCGCTGCCGATTTGGCGCAGCGCCTGCCGCTGCTGCCGACGCTGTTCCGGCTGCAATTTCCGTTCTGGATGCTCGGCTTCATCGGCTTGAGCTGGCTCTGGCTCTTGTGGCGCCATCCTCGTCTGGCAGTGGCGTTCCTGGTTTCGTGGGGCATTCACACCTTCGTCACCATCACCTACCGCGCCCCGCAGACTGTGGAGTACCTCATGCCCGCTTACATCCCGATGGCGTTGACGCTGGGATTGGGGATGGCGGCGTTGGCGCAGGGAATTACGAATTACGAATTACGAATGACGAATGACGAATTGCGAATTGCGAATTACGAATTACGAATTGCGAATCGTCTTGCATCTTGCATCTTGCGTCTTGCGTCTTTCCTATTTCCTATTTCCTATTTTTTGCTGCTGGCGCGAATTCCTGCCGGCGCGGGGAATTTTGTTCTGCTGGTTGCCGACCCATCTATTCGCGCGCGGAGTTTGCCGCTGTTGACGGAAGCGCCGCAGGGCGCGCTCGTCCTCGCCGATTGGCATTGGGCGACGCCGTTGTGGGTGTTGCAGCAGGTTGAGGGTGTGCGTCCTGATGTGGAAGTTCTCTACCAACATCCAAAGACGGCCGATTTTAGCAGCGAGTGGCAATCCATCGCGGAAGCCGCCGGGGATCGCGCGATTTTCACCACGCACAGTTTTGATGATTGGGACGGCTGGACGTTTGCGCCGGTGGGCGGCGGATTCCGTGCTTACCGGCGACCGCTGACCGATTTGCCCGCCGACCTGGGCTTTACGCCGCTCGACGCCGACCTGGGGATGTTGAAGTTGCGCGGCTGTCGCTGGCTGGATTTGCAGACGGGGAGTGTACTTCCGGCAGGGTGGGGGGGCGTGCTGCGTCCCGGTCAGCAGGTGGAACTCCAACTGGCGTGGCAGGCAACCGGGGTGCAGGAACCGGCGCCATCGTTCACGGCGCGGCTGTGGGACGCGGACGGCGGGTTGCTGGCTGCATCCGACCGCTTTTTAGGCAGCGACACGGCGTCCGGCGAGGTCCGCTTCACCCGTCTGACACTCCAACTGCCCCTGGATCGATGCAGCAACGCGGTCTACCCGACGGTGGGCGCGTACACGGTGCAAAATGGCGCGTTCCAGGATTTGGGATCGACGTCACTGCCGGCGGTAACGTTGTCCTGCGATTTTCCCACGCTGCCGGCGGCGCATTGGACGCCGGGCGTCGTGCTGGGGCGGGGGCCGTTTTTGCGCGGTGTGGATTACGACGTTTCCGGCGACCGCGTGACGGCGTATCTGCATTGGTGCGGGCCGGGCGCGGGCTTGCAAGTCGCGGCGGGGGAAAGCCGCGCTGTGGTGACGCCGCTGGGGGTGGGGGAGTGCCAGACCATCTGCCTGGAGGGATTTGGCGGTTCGTTGGCGTTGACCTATGGCGATGCTCAACCGGCCCACCTGCTAAGTTGGCCGCTGCGGCGTCCGCAGCCTGGGGAGCGATATGTACCTTTTGGGGACGAGGCAGTACTCACCGGCAGCGAAATCACACAACGCGGTGGGCAGGTTGTGGTTGATCTGGAGTGGCACGTCGTGCGCCCTATCGTCAATGACTATGGCGTCAGTGTGCGGCTGCTGGACGCCAACCGCGTGCTGCTCGTTTCACCTCACGACAGTCAGCCCGGCCTGGGCGCGCTGCCCACTCTCAAATGGTTGACGCGCGGCGCCACCTTGCTGGATCCCCACCGCTTTGATGAGCCGTCCGCGCCGCCGAACGCCATTGGCATCGTGGTCTATGAACGTTTTCGGATGACGCCCCTGCAATCTTCCCAAGGGGAAGTGTTTACCTATTCGTCCCCATAATGACATTTGCATCCAATCTCCCCCATGCTACAATAGAGTTATGTCTGAAAACTGCTGCTGGCTCAAGGTTGAGCGTTAGGGACCGGGAATGATGCATAAACAGCTACCACCCCCATCATTGATGGAACTTTGGCGGGACCAAATTCGCCAGCGAACCCATACCCGGAATTTCTTGACGATTCCGATTGTGGTTCTGAGTGTTTTTGTGGCCCTGTGGCTGCTGGCGTTGTTATTTGATGGCATTGACGCGCGCGAGCCATTAATCCTACTGGCCTGCGCTCTCCTTTTGAGTGGGTTAATACTGGGCGCCCGTTGGGCGTATGATTATGTGCAAATCGCCAGCGTGCAGAAAAACCCTCTGGTTCAAAAAACTTCGGCGGCTGTTTCGCGTATTGAAGCCGCCATTGCCAAGGGTGACGCCCGCGAACCTCTGGTGGCGGTTCTGCGCGAAGAATTGACAGCGCTGTTTGCGCCCCGCCCGCTGGAAACCGTGCTCTATCATCCTGAAGCGCATCACTATCATATTTCCACCACCAACGGGGCGCTGGCTTTCAATGCCCCGCTCGTTGAGTGGATGGTAGCGCAGCCTCCCAATGTCCCCATCCCTTTGCCGGCGCCCAACCTGCCGGCGTCGCTGGCCGTGGCTCAAACTGAGATGCTGGAACGCGGTATCCTGTTAGTGGTGCCGATGGGACGTTCCGGTTGGGTGGGATTGGGCACGCCGGAGAGCACGAGCTACGACAATGCTCACAAAAACCTGCTGCAATATCTGATGCGCCCTGTGTCTGAAGGGCTGGAGCGCATCCGGGTGCGTGAAAATCAGCAGAAGCGCGCCGAGGAGCTGCGTTCCCTGTATTGGATCGCGCAGGCTGTCAACTTCGCCATGGAACTGGACGATCTGATGGAGCTGGTCTATACCCAACTCAAGCGCGTGATAACCTTGCCGGTTTTTTACCTGGCCTTGAAGAAGCCAGATGCAGACACGTTCTTTTATGCTTTTTACATCGAAGAGGATGAGCGGCTGTATCCTGAGGAAACGTGGCCGGTGGAAAAAGGCCTGCCCGGTGTGGTCTTCCGTACCAGCAAGACCATTCGCACCGATAATTACGTCGAGGAATGTCGGCAGCGCGGATTGGAGACGGACGGCGACGAGAAATTGCCGATAGGATGGCTGGCCACTCCCCTTACGAGCGGCGACAAGAGTACCGGGGTGATGGTGGCGGCGGCGTACACGACAGACGTCACGTTCACCGACGAGGATGAGAACTTCTTTGTGACGGTTGCCGCCTATACGGCCTCAATCCTGGAACGTCACGCCTTGTACGATCGCCTCGCCTCGCGCGCCCGACAGTTGGGCACGCTGAACGAGATCGGCAACCTGCTGTCTTCCAGCCTGGATTTGCAGCGGGTGTTGGAGTTGGTGGTGCGCAGCGCCGCGCGGCTGTTGGACTCCGAGGCCGGGTCACTGTTGCTGTTGGATCAGGACAGCGGTGAATTGGTTTTTGAGGTTGCCAGCGGGCCGGTCGGCGCCGACTTGATCGGCCTGCGAATGCCTTCGGACAAGGGCATCGCCGGCGCGGCCTTTACCGACAACCGCCCGGTGATCACGCAAAACACCCGCGAAGATCAACGCTGGTACGACAATTTCGACAAGAAGGGTGAAAGCACCCCGGCGCATTTTGTCACCGAATCCATCATTGCCGCGCCGCTCAACGCGCGGGGACGCACAATCGGGGTGTTGGAGGTACTCAATCGCAAGGACAACCGGGCTTTCGATAATGAAGACGCCGATTTGCTGTTAGCGTTTGGCGCACAGGCGGCCCTGGCGATTGAGAATGCACGTTTGTTTACGATGACCGATCAGGCTTTGCAGGCACGCCTGGAAGAGCTGACCACCCTGCAATTGATTGATCGGCAGCTCAACGCAACCCTGGATTATGCGGCAGTGATGACACAGACGCTTGAGTGGGCCGTGCGGATGACGCACACTGAAATTGGTGTGATCGGGGCGCTTCAAGAAGAAGAGGATGGCACTAAGGGGCTGCGGCTGCTGGCGCATCAGGGGTACGACGAGGAAGTTTTCCGGCGTTACTCCGAAGAGGAACTCTGGCCGCTTAAGAAAGGGCTGATCGGTTACACCGTGCAGACCGGCGAGACCTGCCTCGTGACCAATGTGACCGAGAATCCCTATTATGAGGGCGTGGTGTCGGGGATGCAGGCGCAGCTCAGTGTGCCGATCAAACGGGAGGACCACGTCATTGGCGTGATCGCCCTGGAATCCACCCAGCCCGATACCTTTCGTAAAGAGGATGTCGCCCTGATTGAACGGTTGGCCGATCACGCCGCCATCGCCATCGAAAACGCCCGGCTTTTCGGACAGGTGCAGCGGGCGAACGAGGCCAAGACGGAATTTATCTCCTTTGTGTCGCACGAGTTGAAGCAGCCGATGACCTCGATGAAGGGGTATACGGATCTGTTGATGAAGGGCATCGGCGGCGCGTTGAACGACCAGCAGAAGCAGTTCATCCAGGTGATTCGCAACAACGTCGGGCGGATGGATCAGTTGGTGCAAAGCCTGCTCGACATCTCGCGGATCGAGTCAGGGCGGTTGCGGTTAGAGATGAGCGAGGTGGCGCCGGAGGACTTGATCGGTGAGGCCGTGCAAGCTTTTGAACCGACCGTCAGCGCCAAGAGCCAGACCATTAAAGTCAACATTGAGTTGAATTTGCCGGCCGTCGCAGGCGACCGGGGCCGCTTGCTTCAAGTGTTGACCAATCTGGTTAGCAATGCCAATAAGTACACCCCGGAAGGGGGATTGATTACGATTCAAGCCGCGCGATGGACGGAGAATGGGCAGGATTATGTGCGTTGGAGCGTCCAGGATACCGGGATTGGGATGACGCCGGAAGAGCAGGAGCGGCTGTTCACCAAGTATTTCCGCGCCAGTAGTGCCGCGGTGCGTAGCGTGCAGGGGACGGGCCTGGGCCTGGTGATCACCCGCAGCATCATCGAAATGCATGGCGGTCGTATCTGGGTAGAAAGTGAGTACCGCAAGGGCAGTACCTTCAGTTTTATTATCCCCGTGAAGAAATAACCGGTCGATCAACAGAGAGAGGCTTTATGGCTAAGACACATATCCTGGTGGTAGAAGATGATGATGATGCGCGCATGATGTATACCATCATGCTCACCAGTTGGGGGTACGAGATCACCGAAGCTGCCCTGGGCGGCGATGGCATCAAGAAAGCGCGGCAGCGCAAGCCCGATCTGATTCTGCTGGACGTGATGATGCCGGATATGGATGGCTACCAGGTGTGTCAGGAATTGCGCTCCGATCCGCAATTTCACACAGTGCCCATTCTCTTTTTGACGGCATTGGATGCTCAGGATGATCGCATCAAAGGCTACACGCTCGGCGGCGACGATTTTCTCACCAAGGGTCAAACCGATTACAAGGAACTGGGCGCACGTATTGAGGCGGCGCTCCAGCGCACGCACCGTATCCAACCGCTGGCGACGAAGCCGGGTAAGCGCGGCACGGTGGTGAGCCTCTTGTCGCTGCGGGGCGGCGTCGGCGTGACTACCATCGCTCTGAACCTGGCCCGGCAGGCGGCGGCCCGGGGCGTGCAGCCCACCATTGTCGTGGACTTGGCTTTCCCGGTGGGGAGCGTGGGGTTGTGGAGCGGCATCACCGGCCCGCGTCACACGGTCGAGTTGCTCTCCCGCCAGGCCACGGAGATCACTATGCCGCTGGTGGAGAACTTCAGCGTGCAGAACGTGCATGGGTTTCACATCATTCCGGCCCCGGCGACGTTGACCGATTTGGGGCGGATGCGCCTGGAATCGGTGGAGCGCCTGTTGAGCCTTTTGCGCGATGCCGGTTATTTCGTCGTTTTGGATTTGGGGCGGGCCACATTGCCCTTGTTGTGGAAGACGCCCGCGCAGTCCGATTGGATCACGGTGGTGACGTCCGCTGAGGCCACCGCGCGGATGCTCGCCAGCGTGGCGATCAATGCTTTGCCTAAATATGGCGTCAACCAGCAATCCCTGTTGTTGATCTTCAATGACGCTACCGGCCGCAAGCCCACCGATATTTCTCTCGGTTTGCCGCGTTCGCCGGACGTGTTTATCCCCTATACCAAGAACATCGAACAATTGCCGGAACCCTCTCCGATCACGCAGTTCTGGACGATGGTGTCGGAACCGGCGCCGGAAGTGGCGTGAGCGGCATTCATTGAGCGTTAAAGCGGTGTCTGTGCGGGTGGTTGGTTACCCTCGCGCAGACATTCCCTTTTAATCCGCCGCTTCAGCGGCTTATTTCAACGGAGGTACTCTTATGAATTCTGTCGAAATTCGGTACAACAAAACCCACGAATGGGCGCGTAAAGAGGGCGATGTATTTGTTGTCGGCATCAGCGATTACGCGCAAAACACGCTTTCGGATGTGGTCTACGTCGAATTGCCCGCCGTCGGCGATGAGGTGACGCGGGGCGAGTCTTTTGGCGTGGTGGAATCTGTCAAGGCGGCGTCCGATGTTTACGCCCCCCTGAGCGGCAAAGTGACGGCCATCAATAAGACGTTGGACAATGCGCCTGAGGTGATCAACGAGGATCCGCTGGGCGATGGTTGGTTGATCAAGATACAGTCCGCCGACCCCACCGAATGGGAGCAGTTGCTCGATGCGCAGGCCTACGCGGACGTGGTGGCCGCCGAGGGGTAGTCGCGTTTGTGTCGTGTGCGCTAATGAAAGCCCGCCGCTGCGCGGGCTTTCCTTTTCGTCAACGGATTTAACGGATTCAAACGGATTGTGTTCCGTTACATCCGTTCAATCCGTTGATCTATTTTAATCTAAGGAGTCAACTATGGTTTTCATTCCGCATACAGATGAAGAACGCCGCGAAATGTTGCAGGCTATCGGCCTGACCAACATGGCGGCGTTGTTCCAGGATGTCCCGGAAGCGTATCGTTATCCTGATCTCGGCCTGCCCGCGCCGCTCTCTGAGTTGGAAGCGCTGCAAGAGTTGCGCTATCTGGCCGATCTCAACATGGATGCGACCACGCTGCCGATGTTCCTGGGCGCGGGCGCGTATCGCCACTGGGTGCCCAGCGTGGTGGACGCCATTATCAGCCGGGGCGAGTTCGCCACGGCGTACACCCCCTACCAGCCGGAAGTGAGCCAGGGGACGTTGCAGGCGATCTTCGAGTACCAGAGCCTGATCTGCGACCTCACCGGTATGGACGTCGCCAACGCCAGCCACTATGACGGCGCGACGGCGGCGGCGGAAGCCGTGATCCAGGCATACAACGTCTTCCGCAAGAAGCGCACGCGCGTAGTGCTCTCGCCGACGCTGCACCCGCACACCCGCGCGGTCATCCGCACTTACACGCAGGGGATGGGGCTGGAGATTGTCGGCGATGACGACGTTACCATGCCGTTTGAGCAGTGGCTCTCGCTGGTGGATGGCAACACGGCCTGCGTGCTCCTGCAAACCCCCAACTTCCTGGGGGAGTTGGCGCCGCTGGATGCGCTATTGCCGCAACTGCGCGCGCAAGACCCCGAAGCCCTGATCGCCGTCGCCGTCAACCCGCTCAGCCTGGGGCTGTTCAAGTCGCCGGGCGACTATGGGGCGGACATTGTGTTGGGCGAGGGGCAGCCGTTGGGATTGGGGCTGGCCTTCGGCGGGCCGTACCTGGGCTTCTACGCCACGCGGGAAAAGTACGTGCGCCTGATGGCCGGGCGCGTCGTCGGCCAGACGACGGACATGGAGGGGCGGCGCGCTTACGTGATGACGCTCACCACCCGCGAGCAGCACATCCGCCGCGAGAAGGCCACCTCCAACATCTGCACCAACCAGGGCTTGATGGCGTTGGCCGCTACCGTGTACCTTTCCGCGCTCGGTAAACAGGGCTTGCGCCAGGTGGCCGAGTTGAATTATCACAAGGCGCACTACGCCGCCGACCTGCTGGACCAGATTCCCGGCTTCGCCGTGCAGCGCGACAAGCCCTTCTTCAACGAGTTTGTGGTGCAATGCCCGGCGCCCGTCGCCGAGATCAACGATTTCCTGCTGGATGGTATGGAGGACGTTTCCATCATCGGCGGGTACGACCTCGCGCAGGCGTATCCCGCGTTGGAAAATGCGATGCTGGTGGCCGTCACCGAGGTGTGTACGCGGGACGACATCGAGATGTTTGCGGAAGCCTTGACGGCTTTTACGAATTTAGGAGAGTGAAGCGATGACCGAACCCTTGATCTACGAACTTTCCGCGCCGGGACGTGTGGGCGTCAAACCACCTCGGCTGGATGTGCCTACCAGTGAATTGCCGGACTCCATGCTGCGCGACGACTTGCCGCTGCCCGAAGTCAGTGAGATGGACGTGGTGCGGCATTTTGTGCGGCTGTCGCAGTTGAACTACGCCATTGACAAAGGCATGTACCCGCTCGGCTCGTGTACGATGAAGTACAACCCCAAAGTCAACGAAGTCGCGGCCCGTCTGCCGGGCTTCGCCAACCTGCACCCGCTCCAGGACGAGAGCACCGTGCAGGGCGCGCTGTATTTGATGCACACCTTGCAAGAATACCTCAAGGCCATCGGCGGCTTTGCCGGCGTGACGCTCCAACCGGCGGCCGGCGCGCACGGTGAGCTGACCGGCGTGCTGATGATGCGCCGCTACCACCAGGCGCGCGGCGACATGCAGCGCGACACGATCCTCGTGCCGGATTCGTCGCACGGGACCAATCCGGCCTCTACGAGCATGAGCGGCCTGCAAGTCGTACAGCTTCCCTCCGACGCGCGCGGCAACGTGGATTTGGATGCCCTACGCGCGCACGCCAACGAGCGCGTCGTCGGCCTGATGATCACGAACCCCAACACGCTGGGCCTGTTCGAGGAGAACCTCGTCGAAGTCGTGCGCATCGTCCACGAGTGCGGCGGCCTGGTCTACGGCGACGGCGCGAACATGAACGCGCTGATGGGGGTGATGCGTCCCGGCGACGTGGGCATTGACGTGATGCACTTCAACCTCCACAAGACGTTCAGCACGCCGCACGGCGGCGGCGGGCCGGGGAGCGGCCCGGTGGGCGTCGCGGCAGCTCTGGTGGATTTCCTGCCCGGCCCTGTCGTGATTCTTGACCAGGAGCACTCCGACGAAGACCATCCTTACTTCGTCTTTTACCAGCCACCCAAGTCCATTGGCCCGGTCAAATCCTTCTGGGGGCATTTCGGCGTGATGGTGCGCGCCTACACCTACATCCGCATGTTGGGCAGCGCGGGCCTGCGCGAAGCCGCCGAGCACGCCGTCCTGAACGCCAACTACCTGCGCAGCCAGCTCCGGGACGTGTACCCCATCCCCTACGACCGGCTGTGCAAGCACGAATTTGTTGCCGAAGGGCACTTTGCCGACGCGCCGGACATCCGCGCCCTGGACATCGGCAAGCGGCTGATTGACTTCGGCGTCCACCCACCCACCTACTACTTCCCGCTCATCGTCCACGAGGCCCTGATGATCGAGCCGACCGAGACCGAGAGCCGGCAAACGCTGGACGCCTACGCCGCCATCCTGCGCCAGATCGCCGAGGAAGCCCGCACGCAGCCCGACCTGCTGCACGAGGCCCCGCACACCGCTCCCGTCCGCCGCCTGGACGAGGTGACGGCAGCGCGCAAGCCGGTGTTGCGGTATCAACGTCCATAGGCCCGGGATTTACATTTCCAGCCTTCCCGGAAGCTGGTTTTGAGTCTGAAGGGTTACTTGGCGGCTTCTGGGAAGGTTTTTTGGAGACGGTGCGCCCTAAACCATGTTGGGCCGTCTGTTCACTAGCCGTTTTATCTTGAGCGACTCGCTAAGTTTATTGTAGGATAGTGTGCTGGATTCTGAGCTGTAAATGCACTGGACAGACATATGACAGATCGCAATCTGTATTCGAGTGGGAAGGCAATCCTTAGTGCGTTACTTTTTGATATGCGTGGCTATCTCACATCAATTGTCGGCCACATGAAAATTCTGCTAGAGAATCCGACAACTCTAGCTCCAACGACTTGGGCGTGGCTTCTCAGACTCAAGCCAATGACAGAAAAATGGTGGCTTATTCAGGCTCAAGCGAAGCGTCTTTGTTGTAATAGTTTTTCTTCCGAGCCGTATTGGGAAACAATTATTGCGCAATTAGGTGGCGATTTTAGCGATGTGGACGATGCCTATGGCGAGGCCCAGCAAATACTAGCATCTTTGGATGTACCCGTATCAGCGGATATTAGTGCTATTGTTAGATCATTGGAGAACCTGTGCGAACATCGGCGATTAATCGTTACTGAAGAATACAAGCGATACTGGGGCAAATATGCTAACAATGCTGTCTAAATAAGTTAGGACGGCCCAACAAGCGCATGCACCCGACCCCCTACCGCTCTATTTTTCAAAGGCTCTGCGCCAGCCAAAACACCTTTGGTGGGGAGTAGTCTTGCTGGTCCGGTGTCGGGTGATGCGCGACGTTAGGCCATCTTTTGGTGCTAAGGGCTTATTGTATAGCGGAGGGGCGATGCAGAGAGATTATGATGCTTTGATAGAGATTTCGTTATTGCCTACTGAGAAAGGTGGGCGAAAACTCCCCATCTTTTCTGGTTACAAAGGGGCACATTTAATTCGAGAAGAATATCTCACTTCTGGAAGCATTGAGCTAATAGATGGGGAAACTTTGTATCCAGGTGAAACAGCGATAGCTTTTGTAAATTATCTTACGCCAGAATTTTATCCTCATTCTCTGTGGATTGGCAAAACAATAGATATTCAGGAAGGCAGTCAAGTAGTTGGTACGTCCAAAGTAATCGAAGTATACAATGAGACGTTGTTGAAAAAAGAAACGGAATAGGCTGTTTAGCACAGGGAGCTTTATGCCACAGTTAGATTGGGATCCAACAGATTTTATAGAATGTCTCGAGGTTTTGCCTGAGACAAACGAATTTGAAACAGAGCAGTTCTTTAAGGTACAACGTGATGGACTCTCGTTACTGGTTTCAGTGTGGCCCCTTGAAAGCGTCGTTTATTTGGATCTTCAACGCGTTGGTTCTGAGACCTCTATTATCGGTCTAGCCCTTTTTGTTCGGGGACGAATTGAGTGTGTAAAAGAGAAGGATTTAGAGTATCTCCGTTTGCACAACGCTCTTCCAACGCCCAGTCGGTTTTCTTATATGGATTTTGAGGAAGATATTCACAGTGTAGATAGTCTTTCGTACGGATTGACAGTTAGACTTCAAGTGAAGCCTGATATACAAGTAGAGTTTGAGAGAAAGATGACCTAACATTGCATCAAGCTAACCGCGCCTTTGGCGCGTGCCAGTGGTGGGGAAACGTGCTTTGGGGCGTGCCTGCTGGCAAAGGGGTTTTCCACGCAGTCGGCGCGGCGGCTTATGCTTATCGTTATACCGCCGCAAAAATCATCCACAAACCCATAAAACTATCACATCAATCAGGCGATACGAGATTGAAAAACGAAATTGGCTATACAGAAGCGCACCCAATATGCGCCCGGCATCAGATCGAAATCAAGGATTTGAAATCGCTGACCGGAAGTTTTGGCAAGAAGCTCTTTATGATCAATCACGAATTGCTCCTACGGGTGTCAGAAGTCCCCATGACGCTCGAACAGGAGAAATTCAGACGGGTGGCCGCTCTCAATTTTGTGCCGAAAATACTCCACACAGGCGCACTCCAGCGGGAAGCCGGGACGCTCTACTACACCCTCTTGACGTTGTTGCCGGGCGACGATTTTGTCAATGTCTATCACGAGACCACCGAGGCGCAACAAAGCCGCCTGGGGCAAGCTATTGCGGAATTTTTGGATAGGTTGCAGGAGTTCCGCGGAACGCATTATGACATTGGACTCTACGTGCCGGCGCTCCCTCCCTTTTCTGGGCCCTGGCGCGAGGGCCATCAACGCTACTGGGAACTCCTCAAGCAAGCCTCCGAAGCATTGCCCTTGCAGCCGGACAGTGTCCAGGTTTTTGAAAGGGCCTATCGGTATCTACAGGCCTCTGTTGCCGTGTTGGATTTTCAAACCGGGCCTAAACTCCTGCACAACGATTTCCACCCCAAAAATATCCTCCTTGATCAAGGGAAATTTTCGGGCGTGATAGATTGGGAATGTTCGCAGTTTGGCGAAGCCGACTTCGAATTGTGCCATTTCATCCACTGGTGCCTGTATCCACCCAACCCCGCCATAGATTTCAGGCCGTTTCTGCGCGCTTTCTTCGCGGCGTCGCCCCAATGCGCTCAGGTTCCCGATCTCGCACAGCGCTTGACCCTCTATCAAATCGAACACGAACTGCAACAGATCGTCTGGAATGTGCGCGAAGTTGAATCCTGGCGGGTTCCGCGGCTTGTCCGGTGGATGGATGGGGGCGTAGATGATCTGTTCAGAGAAATGCATGTACCAACCCTATGAATTGGAGGTTTTATGCCAACGGACAAAATCCAACAAATTGAGGCCTACGTCGTGCAGGCGATGGCCGGCGTCGTCAACCCCGACCTCAAAATCGGGCACGATTTCAAGCACGTGGATCGGGTGCGCCGCCGGGCGCTGTACCTCGCGCAGTGCGAGGGCTTTGCCGACCTGGAACTGGTGGAGGCCGCCGCGCTGCTCCACGACATTGGCCTGACGCAGCTTGAGACGCGCAACGATCACGGCCCGGTTGGCGCCGCGATCGCGGCGCGGTTTCTGCGCGAGCGGGGTCTGTTTGCCGAAGACGAGATCGCTGGCATCGCCAAGGCCATCCACAACCACAGCGCCATCCACGGTGATTGGGACGCGCTGGGATACCTCCTGCGCGATGCCGACCTTCTCGACACGCTCGGCGCGGTGGGGCTGATGCGCGCGTTCACCTCCAAGTACGCCAAACCGGAGTACGCGCCGGAGGTTATCAAAGGGGAAACGTGGGGATTGTCGGCGGACGACTTTACGGCCCGCCATGCTGCCGGTCTGGGCATTGGGCCGACGATTATGGATCAGATCAACCTGCAAATCAGCCTCATAGACGAGCTGCACACCGCCACCGCCCGGCGCATCGCCGAGCCTCTGGCGGCGTTTATGAAAGCTTTTCTCATCGAACTTGAAGCTGAGATTCAGTTTTCTCCCTTACTCCCTACTCCCTAATCCCTACTTCCTTTTCCCATGACCTGTCAATTAACCATCCTCGACATTGCCCTGTGGCTTCTCTGGCTGCTGGTTTCGTTGGCGGCCTTTTCCGTCTTGTGGACGGGGCCGTTGGGCGCGCCCTGGGTCCCGACGGCGCGGCGGACGGTGCGCAAGATGTTGGCGCTGGCTGAAGTCGGCCCCGGCGACGTGGTTTACGACCTGGGCGCGGGCGATGGCCGCCTCCTCATCCTGGCTGCGCAGGAATTCGGCGCGCGCGCTGTGGGCATCGAGATCGATCCGCTGCGGTGTCTGTGGATTCGGCTGCGCGTCAGAGCGCTTGGCCTGCAAGACCGCGTCCGTGTCATTCGCGGTAACTTTTTCGACCAGGATTTGAGCGAGGCAGATGTCGTCGTTATGTATCTGATGCAAAAGACCAACGAGCGCTTGATGCACAAATTCTGGCGGGAACTGCGTCCCAATACGCGGATCGTGAGTCGCGCTTTTGTGTTTCCCGGCTGGGAATTTGCCGCCCTTGATCGTGATGATCACCTTTACCTCTACCGCATGAAAGAAAAACCGTGGGAGATGGTGGATGGCAAACGTGAGACATGACTTCCTCAAAAAAGAGGAAGGTTTCACGCAAAGGCGCAAAGATTTTTTAGGATGAGGCTAAGTTTTGTGGCAGGGATTGCCACCGTGTTATTGACCAGTTGTGCCACATTTAATTCGCTTGTCTATAAGTTGCTGTCACGATTTTCAGGTGTATCTTTAAAGCATTGGATGTGAGATTTTAAGCTATTTTAAGGAGGCTGAAATGACATACATCTATCCGAATGAGGCAACCTTCGCGCCGGGGGAACTCCAGGTCAGCGAAACATTCGCCAGCGTCATGCGCCATGTGTACCTGTGGATGTGTTTGGGGCTGTGCGCTACGGGCTTAATGGCCGCCTTGATGGTCTATTCGCCGTTGGTGATAGTGCTCGTGCTGTTAGCCGAGGTTCCTCTCCTCTTTTATGCCCTGCTCATCGGAGAATTGGTTTTAGTGTGGCAGCTACAGGCGCGTATCCATCGCTTGTCTATCAACGCCGCGCGCGCCTGGTTCCTCGTTTATGCCGTTGTCAACGGGATCACGCTGTCCTTCATCTTCCTGGCTTATACGATGAGCAGTATTGCGTTGGCCTTCGGCGTCACCGCCGGCCTGTTCGGGGTGATGGGACTTATCGGATACACCAACAAAATGGATTTGAGCAAGTGGGGCAGTTATCTTCTCATGGGGCTGGTCGGACTATTGATCGCCTCGCTGGTCAACATGTTTTTCGCCAGCTCTGAGCTTGAATGGTTGTTGACATACTTTGGCATCCTGTTGTTCTTGGGGCTGACTATTTACGATACGCAGCGTATCAAGCAGCGTGTCGTGGCGGCTTTGGCCGCCGGGGATGCTCAGGTCGTGGCGCGCGTTGGGGTGCTGGGGGCGCTCAGCCTGTACCTGGACTTCATCAACCTATTCCTCAAACTCTTGCGCATACTCGGCCGCCGGCGCCGCCGGTAAGCATTCGCCGGTTGCTCTGTGGCTGAAATCCCGGTTTTGTCAGGGGCGTCAGCAATGGGAAATGCGTAACGCGCGGCATAAGGCGGGCGCGCGTTGAGCATTGGAGTAATTCAGAACGCTGAATGGAGCGCACCCATGCAAAAATCAGTGTTTGAGCAACGTCAAGCGATGATCAGACGGCTGATCGGCCCCCGGATGCCGCGCTTATGGTGCCCGCCGATCACACATTACCTTCCAAGTGGTATGCCCGACGCCGCACGGCAGGCCGCGCATTGGCGCGCCATGATGCCTTATGTCGGCGGCTTTCTCGTCCCCGGCTCTACCGGCGATGGCTGGTTGATGGCTGAGGAGGAGATAGACGCTTTGCTGGATGTCACGCTCGATCTGGCCGCCGCGCTGGACACGCGCTTCCTCGTTGGCGTGCTGCGGGAGGACGTGGACGCGATGCTGGCGGCCCTCACACGCACGCTGGTTCGGCTCAAGGCGCGGACGGGCGCCGACGATGCGTTGACGGCATTGGCGCAGGCGCACGTCTGCGGCTTCACCGTCTGCCCGCCGTGTGGCGCAGACCTGACGCAGGCGCAGATCAAGGCGGACCTGGAAGCCGTGCTCGATCTGGGCCTGCCGGTGGCCCTCTACCAACTGCCGCAGATCACGCAGAATGAGATGTCGCCGGAGCTGGTCTGCGATCTGGCGGCGCGCTATCCCAACTTCTTTATGTTCAAGGATACGAGCGGGGCGGATCGCGTCGCGCTGGCCGACGAAGGCCGGAGCAGGGTGTTCCTCGTGCGCGGCGCGGAGGGTGATGCGGCGCGCTGGCTGGCGGAATCCGGCGGGCCGTATGATGGGCTGCTGTTAAGCTCCGCCAACAGCTTCCCGGCGCGGCTGGGCGAAATGATCACGATGTTGGAATCCGGGATGCACACGGAAGCTCAGACCCTATCCGCCCGGTTGAAGCGGGCCGTGAGCGCCGTCTTTGCGCTGGTGAGCGATTGGCCCTACGGCAGCAACTACTTCGCCGAAGCGAACAAGCTCATTGACCACTGGATGGCCTACGGCCCCAACGCCCGCACGGCGGAGCCGCCGATGATCTATTCGGGGCTGCGGATGCCGGAGGCGATGATCGCCGAGACCGGCGAAATTCTGGCTTCTGTGGGGTTGTTGCCGGCTGGCGGGTATTTGTGACATTGGTTTATGGGCAATAGGTGTACTCGCGGTAGTGGCCCGTGCGGGTAAAACCGTGCTTTTGGTAGAAGTTCAGGGCGGCGGTGTTGTTTTCTACCACGTTGAGGTAGGCCCACGGATGCCCGCGCCGCTCGCGGATTGTGTGGAGGGCGTGACGGAGCAGGGCGGCGCCATAGCCCCGGCGCTGTACGGCAGGATGCACGGCGAGGGTGTTGAGCGTGTCCCGGTTCAACTCGTACAGGCCGACGAGCGTTTCCCCGTTGAGGTTAGCCTCAACGGATGGAACGGATTGAGCGAATTTTTCCGTTAAATCCGTTGAGAAATCCTCGCTTGTCCAAAAGGCGACGAAGTCCCCCTGACCCGATTTGGCGGCCCAGCGCCGCGCGAGTTGCTCCCGGTTGCGGGTAAACTCGGCCAGCGTCCAGCCGTTGGTGTAACGCAGGGGGGCGAAGGCCGCGTCCAGCAGAGCGAGGTAGGCGTCAAGGGCGGCGGCGGCGTAGGGGCGGGGAAGCAGAGCGGGGTGGGGCGCGGCGTCAGGGATGGGGCCGCCGCAGCGCAGTTCAAATCCGGCGCTGTCCAGCCGGAAGCCGTGCATTGGGAGGTAATCCGTAAGGGTGGGATTGTCGCCGCACGCCTGGCAATATACGTCGCGCCCGTCCCGCGCCGCCAGCACAACTTCCAGCCACGCGCCGACTTCCGCCACGAGCGCCGCGTCTGGATCGTGGGCGAAGGCGGCGTAGACCGTCCCGTAAGTCTTGCGCCACTGCACGCAGACGCAGCCTGCGTTGGCGGCGCTGCGCCAGATGTGACACTCCGGCGGCGTCCCTGCGCCCTGCGCCTGCTGCACCGTTTCCCACGCGCGCCGGTGGATGTTTTGCAATGAGGTTGCTATCAATGCGTCTATGGACCGGTTCATCGTTACTACGCGCCAACAATTGAGTTCGGAGTCACCCTTTCAATCGCACCGTTTTGCAAGGCGGGGGAGCTTACCACGATGGAATGGGTATCTCAGGAGGCCGCCAGTACGCGCCGGATAACCTGAGCCAACGTTTCGATATCGAAGGGTTTGTTGAGCACGTCGAGGAATCCGGCTTGCTGCAACGTTTCCAGGTTCTCTTGCATTGCGTAGCCGGTGACGCCCAATGCTTTCACCTGCGGCGCCAACCGTCGCAGTTCTGTCAACAATTCCTTGCCACCCATCTCCGGCATTACGATGTCCGTGATGACCAGGTCAATCTGACTTCCTTCTGCTGCGTAAAGCCCCAGGGCCTCCCGCCCGTGTTTCGCTGTTATGACGTGGTAGCCTAGCGTTTCAAGGAGGCTCTCGCCGGCGGCGCGGAGTTTATCATTGTCTTCCACCAATAAGATAGTTTCACCTTGACCCGGCGGCGCGGCAAGGAGGGGTTTGGCGGCGGTGGGGCGGGCGTCGTTGGCCGGTAAGTAGAGAGTGAAGGTGGTGCCGGCGCCCTCGGCTGTCTTGACGCCGATGTAGCCCCGGTGCTGCCGGACGATACCGTAAACCTGCGCCAGGCCCAGCCCCGTACCTTTGCCGACTTCCTTGGTGGTGAAGAATGGCTCGAACAGATGCGCGGCTACGGCCTCGCTCATTCCTGTGCCGGTATCGGCGACGGCGAGGCAGACCCACTCCCCGGGCGGCATGTCGGCCACCGGCGGCGTTTCCTCCGGTTCCACTTTCAGGCGAGATAGAATGAAGCACAGGTCGCCGCCTGCCGGCATCGCATCGCGGCTGTTCAATGCCAGATTCATCACCACTTGCTGGATTTGGCCCATGTCGCCGGCAATGGTGTAGTCCTCTGCGCCGGTGGTGACGGTGAGGTGGATGTTCTCAGGGAGCGTGCGCTGCAAGGTGGCGACGATTTCGGTGATGCCGACGTCCAGGGCCAGCGGGCGCAGGGTGATCATCGCCCGGCTGCTGAAATCGAGGATCTGTTGGACAAGCGTCGCGGCTTTTTGGGATTCGCCATGAATGATGTCGAGTGCCTGACCGACCTGGGGCGGCACTCCCGGTTTGCGCAGGGAAAGTTGGGCATAGAGCATGATGGTCGTCAAGAGGTTGCGGAAGTCGTGGGCGATGCCCGCGGCGAGTTGTCCCACTGCTGCCAATCGCTCCTGCCGCCGCAACTGCTGTTCCAGGTCGCTGCGCTCAGTAATATCGCGGGTGATAGAGAGGACGCACAGCTCTCCCCCCAGCCGCAGAATGCGAGCCGACATCAGCCCCGTGCGGACTTCGCCATCCTTCCGACGGAATTGCGTTTCCAGATTCTCGACGACGCCGTTCGTTTGCAGCCCGGCGACCAGGTGGTCGCGGTCGCGGGGATCGGCCCAGATATTCAACCCTAGCGACGAACGACCGGCGACCTCATCCCAGGTGTATCCCATCAGGCGTAGGAAGCCTTCGTTAGCCTCTATAAACAGCCCATCTGACAGGCGGTTGATGTTGATGGCATCCGGGCTAGTGTAGAATGCGGCGCGGAAGCGTTCCTCGCTTTCGCGTAGCGCCGCCTCCACTTGTTTGCGCTCGGTGATGTCTTTGACGAATACCGAAACGCCTTGTTGGGTGGGATAGGCATTGATTTCAAACCAAGAACTGGTGTCGCCCAGACGGTGTTCATTGATGAAGGTTCGGGGTTGGTGGGTCGCTATCACTTCCTGATAGACTGCGGCGGCTTTGCCGCCGGCTTCATCGGGGAATAAGTCGTAGATGGTTTTGCCCAGCGCGTCTTTCGCCATGATTCCGGTCAACTGTTCGGAAGCCTGGTTCCAGAAGATATAGCGCAAGTCCTGATCCATGGCGAAGAACACATCCGTGATACTGCCGGCAAGTTCACGATACCGCGCCTCGCTTTCCAGCAGCGCCTTCTCCGACTTTTTTTGAGCAGTGATGTCCTGAATGACGCCGATGACGATACGGCGCTCCGAGTCATATTCGGCCACCGAGTGGATGTCAAGGATCACTCCATCGGTGGGCCGGCGGATGCGGAATTCGATGTCGTAGGGGCGACCTTCCTTGATCAGCCCCTCCAATGCGGCGTCCAGCGCGCCTCTGTATTCCGGCAGGGGAATTGTCTGCACTTCCTTGATGCTCCACTCGTGTTCTTCCAGGCCATAGATGCGGCGGGCCTCTTCCGAGACGGTTATACTACCTTTGTTCAGGTTAAACTGCCACGAGCCAACGTGCGCGACCTGCTGCGCCCGCCGGAGGTTCCTCTCGCTTTCCCGCAGCGCAGTATTGGCCGCTTGCAGTTCGGCGGTGCGCGCCGCGACCTGCTGTTCCAGTTTGGTGTGGGAGGTTTGCAGGGCCGCCTGCGCCGCGTGGAGCTGGCGCTTCACCTGCAAGCGTTCCTCGGCGCGGCGGAGGATGTTATCCATCATATCCGGTTCAATGGGCTTGAGGACAAAGTCGGAGGCGTAGGCGCGCAGGGCCGCGAGGATGGTGTTTTTGTCGCTATGGCTGGTCATCAAGACCACTTCCGCATCCGGGTCTTGCGCGCGGATTTCTTTTAACACCTGAAAGCCATCCTTGCCCGCCATCCACAGATCCACAAAGGTAATCGCCGGCCGGATATGGCTATATTTTTCAACGCCGACTTGCCCACCCAATGCCGTCACGATGGCATAGTTCGGCTGGGCGAGTGTGGTGGCAAACATGTCGAGGGTTTGTTCGTCATCGTCTATGATCAGAATGGTTTCATCCATAGGGCTGGCATCACTTTCTTCAATGGCTCAGTGGGAAACTGGTTGTATCTTATCCTCAAAAAATTGAATTGGCAAATTGAATGCAGTTGGTTGGTCTGACCGTGACGATGATCCATTGACCATTGGGTGTATCGGCCTTATAGTTAGGTGACTTTGGGCAAGAAAACCATGACTTTCGAAAAGAAATTCCCTGGGAAGGTGAGACTATGCTAACATTTGTATTTGTCCCTCTGGTCATCCTTTCGTCTGCCATTACCATCTGGGCTGAATATTGCCGCACACGGCGACTCATCTACCTCTTTAAACCCCTGACGATGGTCTTTATCCTGCTGATCGCCGTCTTGGGACAGCCTTCCTCGTCCTTTTACAAACTGATGGTGATTGCCGGCCTCGTCGCTTCGCTGGTGGGGGACGTATTACTGGTGTTGCCCTCGGATCGATTCGTGGCCGGGCTGGGCGCGTTTCTCATCGCGCACCTTTTCTATATTGTGGCGTTTGTGGCGGAGATTGCTGCGCCGATCTGGTGGCCGTTCATCCCTCTGATCATCTACGGCATGGGTATCTACAGTGTTCTTGCGCCTTCCCTCGGCAAACTGAAATTGCCACTCCTCATCTACATCACGGTTATCTTGATCATGATTTGGTCAGCCTGGGTGCGGTGGATCCAGCTAGATCACAGTGGAGCGTTGATGGCTTTCGTCGGGGCGATTCTCTTTGTTGTCTCGGATAGTATCCTGGCGCTCAATCGTTTTCGAAAAGAGTTCAAGTGGGCTTGCGTTCTGGTCTTGGCTACCTATTTCGCGGCACAGTGCTTGATTGCTGGTTCGGTGGACGCTGTGTTTTAAAGAAGCGTTGATTCTGCTTTTAAAACCATTCAGGGGCGACACACTGTGTCGCCCCTGTTTGTACCCCCGTCAGGACTTGAACCTGAAACCTTTTGGTCCGCAACCATACTCAGCAGATGAAAATTTTGACTCGTATAGGACTTACGCAAAAGTCATCTTGATGGTCGGGGCACGCAATTGTTCAACCATATAGTTATCCAACAACTGATGCTTCACCTGATAAATAGTGCGCTCCGTTTCGGTGGCGACTTGGTTCAAGCGCAC
>DAOUGD010000053.1:0-19711 GCA_034429475.1 Anaerolineae bacterium | reverse complement strand
TCCAAACCCGCTTACTGACCATGGTGAAAGATACGGTGTTGCAAACGCCGGAACAGATCAAAAACACCTTGAATCACATCTTTGGCCTCGCCGGCCTCACTTGTCGGATTTGATCCTTGGAAGGGAGTAAGTACAACCTAAGTAACTGCTATACCGCATCCAACATGGCCTAACCTCCAATTGCCTGCCCCATTCTTGCAATCACAACTGATATGCGGCAAGCATCCACCGTCACCGCCTTCACCACGACGTGCCCCGACCCAACTCTGATATGAGCAAACTTGCGCGTTCCAGGGTTTCACGAGTCCATTGATTGTCTCGCAAACCGTTGCAAAATCCGCGAACTCGGATGATGAGACAACGACACCAATCGGTTCACCAACGCGATGGGCAACAGTGCATTGTCATAAAAGTCACAGTGCAGTTGCTCGATGTTCGTCAGAATCACATCCAGGTTCCGTAAATCCGCCACCGTCGGCGCGATCTTCAATTGTGAGACGGGCAAGGTCAACACATACACCCGCCCCGCGTGCGTCTTCACAATGAGCTTCTGGCTGTAGTACGTCGAGTGCCCATACGGATCGCTCAACGACACCTTACCCGGCAGAATGTGTTGGTAGATGTAGGCATTGTTCAGAATCAGCACACTCCCCGCGTCCAAAAGTTCCGCGATTTGCGTGGCGTGCTCGACAAACAAGCCACTTTTTTCAATCCCCACCAGATGTAAGTCGTGGTGCGCGAACAGATACTTCACCAACGCGCGCAGCGCGCCTTGCAAGGGCAACGGGCCATCCTTCCGCCTATTTAGCGCAATGCCCAAACAGCGGGGCATTGTGCGGTCGGCGTTGGGATGCTACAATTGGCTTGTACGAGCATCAAGGGAAGTTCTACGATCCTTTACTTGGCCAATTTATCCAACCGCCGGAACCTACGACATTGCCGACAGCCGCAGCCCACAGTATAACGCCAGATGCACTCGCAATGACGGATCAAGCTAGAGAAACGCCTTCACAATTTGAATATCTGTTAGGGGAAACTTGGGCTAACAAGGTGGCGGGTAAAATTGTGGATGAAGTCGTCGAGCGCATATTCCCTGAAGAAATTTTTGTGCAGGTTCCTCCACATCCCTCCACCATCGAAAGTTTTAGGTTGCGCGGGCTAGAGCCCCCGGATGGGGAGTGGCTTTCTTGCAACAACCCGCTGCGCAGTAATTTTATGAATCAAGCTTATGGCGTTGGGGTTGATATTGGCTGGCAATTAATTGCTGATTTAGGAACAGAAATGCCGCTTGAGGAACGTTTAGTACGTGCTGTTGTTGGGTCGGGATTGGGGGGATATTTTGGAGGCCAGACCACAAAGTATATTGCAATAGCTCTTGGAATTGCCAACCCTGGTTTTGGAGTTAGTTTAATTAGTGGTTATTTACTTGAACCAATATTAGGGGATATCTTTATGAACTTTTATTACAATGCGAGAGGCTATTCAGATATCGAATAGTGGTTGAAACCTTTTATCAGGATGGTAAAGGACATCTGGGACTGGACGAGTATCAGATGCGCACCGCGGAAGCCATTGGGAAACATTGGCGTCTGGTGTTCGTCGCTTACTCCCTCCTGCATCTGGATTGTCTGCCGCCGTCACTGAAAAAGGCCACCCTACCCCTCAAATCCATTGGGGAGGCGTGTCGCCAGCAAGCGCAAGCGCTCATCGAACAATTGATCTGGTTCGCCCACCAGCAACTCGCACAAGGCGTCGAAATGAAAACGGTCTTGGCCTATTTATTCTCCAAACAACAACTGATGTCACTAGCGCCGTAAGCCGGAGCCGACCCTATTCAAAACACAACTATCGAGTAAGTATAAAGGCTTTTATCCCGCTACCAAATCCAAACCCCAGAGATTGATCAGCACAGAACCCCAAACATTTGTGTCAAGCAGTGCGACGAGTACGACGCAATTCCCTGGCCTCAGCAGCAGCCAATGTGATGTCGTCTTCGATTTCGGCAGGGGGGAAAGCCGTAGTACGACTGTGAATCCGGGTCAGGAGTGACTGAAATTCTGTTTGCCATTGCGTATCAACCTGGCTTAAGTAACATTGTGCCAGGGTCACAACGATATCTTCCGGAGTGCGCTTGAGCCGGCGGCTCTGCCCTGTCAGTCGTTCATACAGTTGTTAGGGTAATGTGATAACGGAACTCATCATACACTCCTAACCCGATTATAGCACAGGTTACAGATCAACGATTTCCTCATTGGCCATAAGAATGCCCGACGGTATCAAAGACTGAAAATCCCTGTGTCCTGAGTTCAATTCTCAGTCTCGGCACACACGATAAAGTGGGTAACTGGTAAAGTTACCCACTTTTTGTTATACCCAAACTACAGTGGGTGACGCCGATGACCGAAACTTTTGACCCTACCCTCTGGATAACTACCGCAGAAGCAGCGGAAATGACCGGTTACACGCAGATTCATTTCCGCCAACTTGCGCGGCGCGGGAAGCTCAAGGCGTGCAAGATCGGACGGGACCGGTTCCTGGATAAGCAGGCCATCCTGGACTATGTAGACCAGATGCGCCGCCTCGGCCCGGAAAAGCATGATCCCTGGCGCACCGGCGCGCGGCAGCGACACGAGCAAGCGGGTGACGAACCATGATGGATGCGCAAGAGCCCGAATGGCTGACGACGCCGCAAGCGGCGGCCCTGGCGGGCTGCACGCCCCGTTATCTGACGGTGGCTTTGAAACGCGGTCGGCTGAAGGGGATGAAACGCGGGCGCGATTGGCTGGTGCAGAAATCCGAAGTACTGGCCTACGTCGCAGAAATGGAACAACTGGGAGCGGCCAAGCACAATTGGCGGGCCAAAACGCAAAGCGAGGATGAAGACAACCGGGCGGAATAACCGCCCGGTTTGTCATTTCAAATGTTCCGCGGCCTGCGCCAGGTCCTCGGCGCTGGGCTGGCTGTAACGGGCGGTGGTATCCAGCCGACTGTGACCGAGAAAGGTGGCCGCCGTCACCAGGTCCACTGCCGGGTCGCGCACCAGGCGGGTGGTGACGGTGTGGCGGAAGGTGTGCGGCGAGACATCCGCGACGCCGGCCTCGGCCGCATACTTCTTCACGGTGTACCAGAGCGTATAGGGCGTCAACGCCGTCCCCTGCTGCGTCAGGAACAACGGTGACTCTGGCGTTAATCCTTCTGCCGGCTTTTCCTCGCCCTGTCCCCCTGTCACCTTTTCACCTTGTCGCCCTATCAGGTACGCCGCGATAGCCCGCCGCGCCCGCGTGTGCAGCGGGACGCGCCGCTGCTTGCGACCTTTTCCGCGCACCGTCACCCAACCGTGACGTTCCCCCAAATCCAGATCGCCGAGGGTTAACCCGGCGACTTCGGCGGCGCGCAGGCCGGTGGCGGCCAGCAGTTCCAGCAGAGCGCAGTCGCGCGGGTCAGCGTGTTTCTGGGCGGCGCGCAGGATGCGGGTGAGGTCGCCTTCAGAAAGCGCCTTGGGCGCCAGGGGCTGTTGCGCGACGCCGCTGACGTGCGCCGTGGGGTCGTGGGCGCCCTGCCCGGTTTCAACGGCCCAGCGGAAGAGCGCGCCCAGTGCAGCCAACTTGCGGTTGATGCTGGCCGGTTGCCGATTGACGGCCAGGGCATCGCGCCAGGCCTGCACGTCGTATTCGGTGACGGCGGATAGGGCGAACGCCTCGCCGGTATGGCCGGTAAACCAGGCGGCGAACTGGTATACATCGGCCCCGTAAGCGCGGATGCTGTGCGCACTGCAGTCGTGGGCAGTGAGCCAGGCGCGGAAAGCGTCCAGGCACGGGATGGACAAAGAAATTGCTTCTTGGGACATTGAACTGACCTCCGATAAGTTTGAGTGAGAGTATTGTAACAAATTCGGAGGACACGGCGCAAGGTGAGATTTTCGCGTTTTTCCGGGTTGGTTCCATCCTCTTGTGTATATAAGGTGACACTGAACTTCTAGTTCTTCGTCATTTTTTCGCTCTCATAGTTACTGGATTCTGAGCCAGGAACATCATAACACTATTTTTGGCTTTCATCTTAATTTGCGCTATACTGGGATAAGTTACTTAAAAAAGTAAATGGGTACAGAATCTATGATTAACACAAACAATCCCCACCCTACCCAGAAGGAAGTCCTCATACCCTTGGTTGGGTTTTTGAGCAACAGCCAGCGACTGCCCTTCAGGTGTTGGCGCGTCGCCTCGTCGGCGTGGCGCTGAAGGGTGCGGCGCACGGTATTCAACGCTTGGTGGAGGTTCTCAATCACATGAAAATGATCAGCGGTGGTCATCACCACGTTTGGCAGATACGCCCGGGCGGCGGTATGATAGGGCCGCCACATATCGGCGTGGAATTCCCGCACCGTGGCACACCATGCCGGCCCGCGGGCAGCAAACCAGGCTTCCAGTGTGGTCTGTTGCCGGTCTTCCAACACGTCCAGTACCCCCACTTCGGGCGACGACAAGACCAAGCGATAGTGCCCGTGCCCTTTCTGGGAGGCAATTTCATCCACATGCAACTCGCGCACCGTGGGGTAACCCCGCTGGGTCACTTGCTGCGTGGCGTGTTGCTGGAAAATCGCTTCGACACTCTCATCACTCAGCCGATAATGAAGGGCGGCTTCGACGACATTGGTGCGGCGGGTCAAGCCATATACCGCCTGCTCAAAGCGCCGCGTGTGATGGTGGCGCGGCGCCAGCCAGGACAGGCGTTCCACAAAGGTATCCTGGCAGGTGGCGCACTCAAATTGCCGGGGTGTCCAGCGCAGATAGCAACGCCGCCCCCACAGGTCCAGGTCACGAATCGTGCGCGGACTGCCATAGCTATGCACCGCCGTACTGAGCTGGGCGCAGGTAGGGCAGAGCGCCGCCGGGATTTCCACGGCAATCTGCACCCGCAGCCTTTCGGTGTCCAGCAATTCGTAGTCGGTCACGACCACCTGGGGCAACCCCAACAATTCGGTCAACAGATCAATGCGCATTGCTCACCTCGACAAAGAGTTTTGCGGTGTTATACCCAAAGAACGCAATTATATCGAGCGAATTGCCGTTGACCCTACAAAATACGGAGGAACCAAATTTTGAAACACATCCTCGCGCTCGCCTTTTGTCGGGCGCCGGGTCTACATCAGGGCTATCGCATTTAGAAACCTTCATCCAGCGTGTGGGCGGGTGTGCGGCTAAAACGGTGATTTTAGGGAAGCTGGTTGTGGCGAGGCGCTACCTCGCCACAACCAGCCCCTCTTGTCCTCAGCCTTGAGGTTGCATTCGGTTGCTAAAGGGCGTCAAAGGCGATAGCTCTGGCTACATCGCCCGTTGCGCTCCACCGTGACGTGGTATAATGCGCTAGTTGCCTTCGGAAGGCTGCTTCAAAACATTTATTGCCTGGGAAGCAAGCGCCGGAGTGCGGCAAAATTTCACTATAGCAAGGAGAGTCTTGAATGTTTCGGAAATTGTGTTATGGCCTGCTGGTTGTACTTCTTGGGATCATAGGGTTGACGGGCTGCCAGGTGGCAACGCCCTCAGCGACGCTGGAACCCACGTTGACGGCCACGCCTGTCCCGACCTATACCCCTTATCCTACCTATACGCCGCTCCCAACCCACACACCTCCTCCTACCTACACACCCTTCCCTACTTGGACGCCCCCGCCAACGGCGACCTTCACGCCTGAGCCTACCCCTACACCTGAACCAACCGCCACCTATACGCCCGAACCAACCGCTACGCCTTTGCCCCGGCCGACCGCCGTGCCCGCAACCAGTGCGCCGGCCGCGTCAGCGGGTAAAAGTGTGGAGGACATCGTTACCACGATGCGCACCACCCGGCAATGGGTGGAATCAATGGCAAATACAATCAATAGCGCCATGGGCTCGGGTCTCCTTGACTGCGCGGACTGGGTCAACACGATCATCAGTATTGATGTGGCCTCCCAAATGGACGTTTCCCAACAGGATGCGCGAGTTCAGGCCGCTTACCAGGAATACCGTCAGGGGATTACGATTTTTCTGGACGGCGCCGCCCCTCTGACCGAACATTGTAGTAAGTTTATATTGGGCGAAGACACCAAAGGCGGGATTCCGTTTCAACAGTGGGGGACGGCCCGGATCAAGGTGGACGAGGCTCTTCCCTACATTGATAGAGCCATTGCGGCATTGTCGCAATAAGCACTGCCCCTATAAGAAGAAAACACAAACGCGCCCGGTGAAAGCCGGGCGCGTTCTTTTTGTATAAGGCTTCTAGGATGCCGTCTTCACGAAATAATTGTGGTTAACCGACTTCGTCGTCTTGGCGTCGCCGTTCATCGCGCAGACACCCGCCGGGCACGCCCCCTGAACATGCGCCTCCACTTCCGCGCGGAAATGGGCCAGCGCCGTGAGGATGGGGACGGGCGCCGCCTGCCCCAATCCACAGAAGGACGCCGCCAAAATCTCCTGCGCCGTCTCCTCCAGCCGTTGCAGATCGTCCACCATCCCCTGCCCGCTCCGCAGCCGCTCCAACGTCTCGACGATCCGCTGCGTGCCGACGCGACACGGCGTGCATTTGCCGCAAGACTCCGTCTGGAAGAAGCGCATCAGCACGTAGGCCAGGTCCACCACACAGGTGTCCTGCCCGCAGATCAGGAGCGCGCCGCTGCCGAGCGCCGCGTTGTACTGGCGCATCGTCGCAAAGTCCATCGGCGTGTCCAGCATGCTCGGTGGGATGATGCTGCCCGATGCGCCGCCGGTCTGCGCGCACTTGAACGTCTTGCCGTCCTTCATCCCGCCGCCATACGCCTCAATGACCTCGCGCAGCGTGATGCCCATCGGCACTTCGATCAAGCCCGTGAGGGCCACGTCGCCCATGATGGTGTACACCTTCGTGCCGGGGCAGCGCTCGGTGCCGATGCCCTTGTACCAATTTGCGCCATGCAGCAAAATGGGGGGAACGTTTGCCAGCGTCTCCACGTTGTTGACGACGGTGGGTTTCCCTCGGAAGCCCGCGACGGTGGGATATGGCGGGCGGATGCGCGGGATGCCACGCCGACCCTCCATACTTTCCAACAGCGCCGTTTCTTCGCCGCACACATAAGCGCCTGCGCCCGCGTGGACGTGGATGTGGAAGGAGAAGCCGCTGTCGAGAATGTTATCCCCCAGCAGCCCCATCTCTTCCGCCTGATGGATGGCGCGTTCCAGCCGCTCTTTAGACAGGGCGTACTCGCCGCGGATGTAAATCCAACCCTCGCACGCGCCCACGGCGTACCCCGCAATCGCCATCGCTTCCAGCACCGCGTGCGGGTCGCCTTCAAGGATAGTGCGGTCTTTGAAGGTCCCCGGCTCGGATTCGTCGGCGTTGCAGACGATGTATTTGGGCATCGCCGGCTCGGAGGCTACGAAGCCCCACTTCAGCCCGGCGGGGAAGCCCGCGCCGCCGCGCCCCTGAAGGTTGGCGTCTTTGACGATCTGCCGCACTTGCTCCGGCGTCATCTCCGTGAGCGCCTTGCCCAGGGCGAAATAGCCGTCGTCGGCAATGTACTCTTCGATGCTGTACGGGTCAATCAGACCGACGCGTCGCAGGATGACCCGTTTTTCCGCGTAGAGCTTGCCCTCTTTGCCGGGCAGCCGCACGATCTTGCCGCTCAGAATTTCCGGCGGCGCCAGCAAATGCTCCACCACCCGGCCTTTATAGAGATGTTCTTCTACGATGAACGCGCCATCCTGCGGCGAGAGCGGGCCGTAGACGATGCCCTCAGGGTAGACGGTGATGAAGGGCAGGATGTCCGTCCGCGAAACGTCGGGCGTGAATCCCACGCGCACTTCGCCGGTCAGTCCGTAGAACGCGAGTTCGGCCTCTACCGCCAGCCGCACTTCGTTGGCGCCGCGCGCCAGACTTTGGGGGTCGCCTGAAATCAACAGAGTGGTGCGAATCATGCCGCGCCTCCTATCTCGTCGTACCGCGCCAGGATGTCCCGGACGCTTTCGGGCGTCAGATTGCCGTGGATGTCGTCGTCCACCATCATTACCGGGCCGACGGAACACGCGCCGATGCAACTCGTGGTCAGCAGCGACCACCGACCATCGGGCGTGGTTTCGCCCACCCCAATGCCGAGCGCCGCCTGCACTGCCTCCCAGACGGCGCGGCCCCCCACCACGTGGCAGGGCGCATCCTGGCAAAAGCGCACCACGTGTCGGCCCAGGGGCTTGAGGCTGATGAGACTGTAGAAGCTGGCGACGCTGTGAACCTGGCTCTGCGGCAAGTGCAGCGCTTTGGCAATGAACGCCAAATGTTCCGGGGTCAGATACCCTGCCTGCCGGCTGGCCTCGCGCAAAATCTCCACCAGACCCTCCTCAGAGGTCCCGTAGTGCTGGATAATCGCTTGTAGGGCTAGTTCGTCCATACAGTCTCCTTTCGTTCTGTGAAGAAGTCATGAGTTATGGGTAAGGAGTAATGAGAAATGAGTCCTGCAACTTATTACTCATTTCTTCTTACTCATCACTCTTTTCCGATTTCTAATTTCCCCTATTCCACACTGATCGCATTGACCGGGCACACCTGCGAGCAGATGCCGCAGCGGATACAGATGGATGGGTCAATGTAGTGCGCCTCTTTGGGCTTGCCGCTGATGGCATTTACTGGGCAGTTGCGCGCGCAGCGCGTGCAGCCGATGCAGGTCTCCGGATTGACTTTGTATTCGATGAGGGCGCGGCACACTTTCGCCGGGCACTTCTTCTCGTAGATGTGCGCTTCGTATTCGTGGCGGAAGTATTTGATGGTGCTGAGGACGGGATTCGGCGCACCCTGGCCCAGGCCGCACAGCGACCCGCGCATAATGGATTTTCCCAGCTCTTCCAGTCGCTCGATGTCGCCGGGTTGCCCGCGTCCCTCGCAAATGTCGTTTAAGATTTCCAACATGCGCCGGGTGCCCACGCGACAGGGGACACACTTCCCGCACGATTCGTCCTGGACGAAGTCCATGAAGAAGCGGGCGATGTCCACCATGCAGGTGTCCTCGTCCATGATGACGAAGCCGCCCGACCCCATGATCGAGCCGACCGAGGCCAGTGATTCGTAATCCACCGGCATATCCAGGAATTGCTCCGGGATGCAGCCGCCCATCGGGCCGCCGGTCTGCACGGCCTTGAACTTCTTGTCGTTGAGGATGCCGCCGCCGACGTCGTACACCACCTCGCGCAGGGTTAGACCCAGCGGCACTTCGATCAGGCCGGTGCGCTTGACTTTGCCGGCGATGGCGAAGGTCTTGGTGCCCTTGCTTTTTTCCGTGCCCATCGAGGCGAACCACTCGCCGCCTTTGAGCAGAACCTTGGCGGTGTTGGCATACGTTTCGACGTTGTTGATGTTGGTGGGATGATCCCACAGGCCGGAAACGGCCGGGAAGGGCGGGCGCGTGCTCGGCATCCCGCGTTTGCCCTCGATGGAGCGCATCAGGGCCGTTTCCTCGCCACAGACGAAGGCGCCCGCGCCCATGCGGATCTCTAGGTCGAAGTTGAAGCCGCTTCCGAAAATGTTCTGGCCCAGGAAGCCGTACTCGCGCGCCTGTTGGATTGCCACGCGCAGTGTGCGGATGGCGATGGGGTATTCGGCGCGGACGTAGAAGTAGCCCTGCTCGGCGCCGACGACGTAAGCGGCGATAGCCATGCCTTCAATGACCGCGTGTGGATCGCCTTCGAGCACGCTGCGGTTCATGAACGCGCCGGGGTCGCCCTCGTCGCCATTGCAGACCAAGAATTTGGGCGTCTTCGGGCTGTTGCGGGCAAACGTCCACTTCATCCACGCGGGGAAGCCCGCGCCGCCGCGCCCGCGCAGGCCGGATTTTTTCATCTCTTCCACGACCTGATCGGGCGTCATCTCCGTCAAGACTTTCGCCAGGGCCATGTAGCCATCCTCGGCGATGTAGTCTTCGATGTCGAAGGGGTTGATCTTGCCGACGTTGCCTAGCACGACGCGCACTTCTTTGGTGTTGGGGGGGGGCAGCGGCGTTACTTTGGGTTCAACGTAGGCCAGCCGCTGCACCGGACGCCCTTTGTAGAGGTGTTCCTCCACGATGGTGGCGGCGTCGGCTGGCGTCAGGTTGACGTAGCGTGTGCCTTCGGGATACACCAGGGCTTCGATGCCCTGCGTCGCGGCGCCCATCAAGGCTGTGGTGGCTAATACCTGGACTTCGTCTTCCAGTTGTAAATCTTGTACTTTGCTCAAAAAGGCCGCCTGGACCGCATCTGCGCCAGGCGCCTCACTGCTAATCAGAATATTGGCGCGATAAGCCATGGATACCTCCTTCCTACTTCACCAACCAGTCCGTTACCGGCTGCCCGTTGATGATGTGGCTTTCGATGAGAGCGGGGACGCGCGTGGCGTCGAGGTTGCCATAAGTCACCAGCTCGCTGTCGCCGATCTGGATTTGCACGACGGGTTCGTAGGTGCTCAGCCCGCCGCCGCCCGTCTGGGTGACGATGACATCGCCGATGCCGCGCTTTTCCAATTCGGCCAAGATCGCGGTCATCGTGTCCCGCGCGCCGGCCGCAATGCCGGTCGTGCCCATCGCCACCACAATACGCGCCCGCGCCCCTTCGCCCGCGAGTTTGCGGCGCTGCAAGGCACGTTCTTTAATATTGCGCAATTCTTCTAAACCTTTCATCTTGTAATTCTCCTTGATAATGCATAGCCGCTACCGCGGCGGATTAAAAGGGGCTGTTTTCGCGGACGTGACATGGTCCGCAAAACCAGGCTGCTTATTCTCCAAACTCCAATGACTGTTCCCCTTCCTCCAGAGTTTGGCGCAGAAAAGTCAACACTTCGGGATCGGAAAAGGGAATGTCGTCCCCTAAAATCTGGCGGATTTCGCGGGTGTCCAGCTCAAAGGTCCGCTCATTCACCGTGTGACGATAGACGACATCGCCACACGGAAACCCCACAATGAGGCACAATACCGACCCCACCACATCGCCCAGGGGCGGACGATCAATATGGCTGTGCCGGAAAGTCGCCTGGGTGAGCGTTCCTTGGCCCACGATGGAGCGAATTGCAAACTGCCCATCGCACATTTCCGCCGTCTGTTTGAAGAAGGGGATGCCCAACCCCACTTTGCGCGTGGTGCGCGTGGTGAACCAGGGGTCGGTCGCTTTTGCCAGAGTCGCTGCGTTCATTCCCCGCCCATTGTCCTGAATGGCAATGGTGAGGGTGTCCTGCTCTGGGGATAGGTCTTCCGTAATCTTAATGTGCAATACCGTCGCGCCGGCCTGGATGCCGTTCTCAGCGATGTCAAGGATGTGCTGAGATAAATCGCGGAAAACGGTCATTCGTACTTGCGCAGCGCTTTGGCGACATCCTGGGGCTTGACCTGGCCGATGATGTCATCATCAACCATGACGACTGGCGCCTGCGAGCACGCGCCGACGCAGCGGCAAATCTCCAGCGTGAAACGATTGTCGGGCGTGGTCTCGCCCATTTTGACGTTCAGGACCTGCTGAAATTTGTCAATCAACGTAGGCCCGCCGCGCACGTAACACGCCGTACCCAGGCAAATGCTGATTTTGTGCCGGCCGATGGGCGACATTCGAAATGAAGAATAAAAGGTGAGGACGCCATAGATGTGGCTCAGGGGGACGTTCAACGTTTTGGAAATATACTGCTGCATAGCCGAGGATACAAACCCCAACCGTTCCTGCACCAACGTCAACACCAGCATCGTGGCGCCGGGGCGGTCCTTGTTTTCGTTCAAGATTTCATCCAATACGACTTGCTGCTCTGGGGCCAACGCAGCCCCTGCGGAGATTTCATTGACAGCTACACTCATACGTTTTCACCTCGATTATAATGACCCTGTTTCTCAGGTTGTCTTAAAAAAACTGCACGTCTAGTCTTATGAGACGTGAAACATGGGTTGCCGGTTGGCGCTTCACGTTTCACTCATTCCATGAATCTGGGGATGCATTAAATTCCAGGTACACTCGCTATAGTATACCTCAAAGTGATCAGAGGCCAAATAGTATTATAACGGTTAGAGCGCCTTGTCCTCAGTGACATTGTTCCCACTTCACGGCACATAAAAGCCTTGACCACCGCTTCCTTGCAGCGCTTCACGCAGGGCGGCGACGGACGGCGTCGCCGCCAGCCGGAACACCGTGCGCACATGACCGATCCAGTCCAGGAAGTGGGCGTCGGAGTTGGAGATAATGGGGATGTTGCGCAGAGAGGGGTACTGTTCGTGAGCCTGACGAGGGCGCAGCACGTGGGACACTTCGGCGGCGTCGGCTTCTAAGTCAGGCGGCCAGAACCCCAGGGTATGCATCAGGCCGTAAACGTCGCGTTCGACGTGCGCCGGAATGAACAGCCCTCCCAGCGCATGGACGGCGCGCGCTGCTTCCTCCAACCCGACCATCACCGGGGCCTTGCGCATCCGGGTATCTTCGGACACGAAGTCGCCGGCGGCATCCACCACGTACTGCGCGCCGAACCGGGCGACGTCGTTTTCCAGGGGCAGTGACCAGGCGTCCACTTGCGCTTGCCAGGCAGCGGCCTGCGCCAGGTTGTCGAAAACACACACCACATCCACTTCTTCTTTGGTCAGCAGCTCCATCCCCGGCAGCACGACCAGGTCTGTGCCGCGCGCCGCTTCTATTACTGCGGTTACATTGGCCGTGGCGTTGTGGTCGGTGATCGCAATGCCATGGAGTCCTTTGTAAAGAGCCTCTTCAACAATCAGCGGGGGGATCATCTCCACCTCCGCACAGGCCGATAGAACGGTGTGAATATGCAGGTCAACGTGATAGTCGTGCATCTTCCCTCACCCGGCCTGGCAATTCAGACATCCAGTTGTTAAGAAAACCGGATATCTGTGATGCTAGACGCCCATAGCGATCAGTTGGCCTACCGTCTCGTAGATCGGCAGTACGCTGGATAGGATAACCACATCCTGCTCGGTGGCCTTGTCCAGCGTCGGCTGCGGGACTGCCGCGCCCTCGGCAACGATGATGCAGGCTACCTCGTTGAGTGCGGCCACGGCTACGATGTTGATGTGGGTCTGCAACGTCACCCACACCACATTCGCCTTGGCGCCGACCATAACACAGCTTAATAAATCGGCGACGTAGCCGCCCTCTACTTCACGATCCAGGTGCGCTTCCCCGGCCAGTACGGCCAGCGCTAACTTGTCCACGATCTCACGTACGATCATCCTTGTGCTCCTGTCTTTCCCACTTCATCGGGTGAAACCTTGAAGAACATCTGGATCCGCGTTCCTACCCCGACCATAGACCAGATGCTCAGGTCGTCGGTACATCGTTTGATGTTGACCAGTCCCATACCGGCTCCGAATCCCATCTCGCGCACCTCTGGCGTCGCCGTCGAATACCCCGGCTGTTGGGCCAGTTCGATATCAGGGATACCGGGACCGGGGTCTTGCGCCACTATTAAAATTTCCATGGGCTGCACATCCGCATGGATGAATCCGCCTTCATCGGTGTGAATGATCAGGTTGATTTCGGCCTCGTAAGTGGCGATGGCGACGCGGCGGGCCAGTTGCGGCGATGCGCCAATCCGCAGCAGCGCCTGTTTGATTTTGGCAGAGGCATCCCCGCCGCGTGCGAAGTCCCCTTTTTTGACGTGATACCGCAAGGTCAAATCGGTGCGCTCGGATTCCAGCGCCTCGAAGAAATGCTGGGGCCGATCTTGCAACGCCTCGGCTTCGCTGTAGACCCCTTGCAGTGTGCGCAACAGTGCCAGGGTGATGTCGCCCCGCGTGATAATGCCAACCAGCTTGTCGCGCCCATCCAACACCGGCATTCGCCCGATACCGGTGCTTTCAAACCGCCGCAGGGCTTCCATGACCGGCTCCTGGGCGTGAGCTACAATGAGGTTTTGGTGGGTCATAAAGTCATGAACGGGGCTGTCCAAATTCTGCGTTTCCAGGGCGTGGATCAGATCTTCGAGGCTGACAACGCCGACCAGGGTATCCCCCTCCACTACCGGGCAGCCGGAAATACGTTGGTGGCGTAGCAATTCTTTTACTTGCGACATCGTTGCGTTGGGCGAGACGGTCAGAGGCCCGGAGGTCATAACCCGCGAGACTTTGACCTCTCGGATCAATTCATGAACTTTGGAAAGCGCCCCCTCCCGCCCCATCAGACTGAAAAGCGCAAAACGGTCTTTCATCGGTTATTGTTGGCGTACCGTGGACAACTTGCCGATTCCCCGGAGGCCGGCCGCGTACAATATGCCCGCTGTGTCAAACATGGTGTAGGGCGATAGCATCAACGCGATCCCCATTTCTCTGGCCAGGGCGATGGTATTCTCCGGTGGATATTTGCCGCGCACGAACAAAATGGCCGGCGCCTCCGCCATGTCGGCAGTGCGCACCGCCTGTGGATTTGTCAGACCCGTCACCAGCAACATGCTGGGCTTTACGAACATCAACACATCGCTCATCAAATCTGACGAGCAAGCGTGTTCGACGTCCACCGGAAATGGCGGCGCCACAATCATCTCACCCGCCACAACTTCAAGGATTTCATCTAGCGTCATAATTCTTCTCCCCGTCTATCTAATTCTCGTATCACGATTTTACACCCTATCCAGCATCATGCAATATTCTGCAATGTTCCTTGTCATCCCTATTATCTGCCCTATAATGCGCCTAGGCTATTCCACAAAATCACTGGACGAGGTTTGTTATGCCCAAGTATGCACGTCTCAAAGGAACCCAAGACATCCTACCGGCGGAACAGCCGTATTGGGAACACTTGCGCACGCGCGTCGCCGAAATTGCGCGCGCCTACGGCTTCGAGCGGATTGACACCCCTATCTTTGAACTCACCGAGCTGTTCAACCGGGGCGTGGGCGACGCCACCGATATCGTCGAGAAGGAGATGTACGCCTTCAAAGACCGGGGCGGGAATGAGATCGCCCTGCGCCCGGAGTTCACCGCCGGGGTGGTGCGCGCTTACATCGAAAATGGGATGCAGGTGTTGCCCAAGCCTGTCAAGCTGTATTCCATCGGCCCGATCTTCCGCCACGAACAACCGCAGGCCGGGCGCTACCGGCAGTTCCACCAATTCAACGCGGAAATTTTGGGGGTGCAAGACCCGCTGGCCGATCTGGAAATCATGCTGTTGGCCTGGGACATTTACGACAGTTTCGGCTTCCAGAACCTCGCGTTCCAGGTCCACTCGACCGGCTGCCCGATCTGCCGGCCGCAGTACGTGAACCTGCTCGCCGAACACTATCGCGCTCACGCGGGTGTGATCTGCGACGACTGCAAGCGGCGGGCTACCCTCAATCCCCTGCGCGTGCTGGATTGCAAACAGCCGCAGTGCCAGCCGGTCATCGCCAGCGCGCCCAAGCTGTTGGAGCATCTCTGCGGGGAGTGCGCGGCGCACTTCACCAAGCTGCGCGGTTATTTGGAACACCTGGGAAAGCCCTACACCATCAACTCCCGGCTCGTCCGTGGGCTGGATTATTACACCAAGACCGTCTTTGAGGTGTGGGCCGAAGGCATCGGCGCGCAAGCGGCGGTGTGCGGCGGCGGGCGCTACGACGGCCTGATCGAGCTGCTCGGCGGGCGACCGACGCCCGGCGTCGGCTTTGCCGCCGGAATGGAGCGCGCCGTCATGGTGATGCAGGCGCAGCACATCGCCGTGCCGCCGCTGGCCGCCCCACTGGTGTTCATCGCCTTCCTGGGCGACGCCACCGCGCGCCACGCTGCACAATGGCTCGTCACCCTGCGACAGACCGGCCTCGGCGCGCAGATTGCGATGGGCGGCAGCCTGCGCTCGCAGCTCCGCCAGGCCGATAAGAGCGGAGCGCGCTTCACCCTCATCGTCGGCGAGGACGAAATCGCGCAGGGCGTGGTGACCTTGCGCAACATGGCGAGCGGCGCGCAAGAGACCGCGACGTTGGATGGCGTGGCTGCTTATCTCATGCGGGCGTTGGGGCAGTAGCGAACGGGTGAACATTAACACGCTCGGCTTGATCTACAACCCCCACGTCGAAGCCTCCCGAATCCTGGGGGAAGAAATCCTGGCGTGGCTGAAGGCACGCGCCCGCCGCGCCTGGCTGTGCGCCGGACAAGAGAACGTGCCGATTTATGAGCATGAGCCGGCCGATCTCTTCATCACCTTGGGGGGCGACGGCACGATTTTGCGCGCGATGCAGAGCGCGGCGCCGGCCGGCGTCCCGGTGTTGGGCATCAACCTGGGGCGGGTGGGCTTTTTGACCGAGCTGTCGCCGGAAGCGTGGGAGGAAGGCCTGACGCGCGTGTTGGCCGGAGAAGGCTGGATCGAAACGCGGATGATGCTGCGGGTGACGCTGCTGCGCGAGGCCATTACCATTGCTCAGGAGGATGCGCTGAACGACGCGGTCATCAGCCGTGGCGCGCTGGCCCGCACGATGCGCCTGGAAACGCACGTGGATGGCGCGTTCCTCACCCGCTACGTCGCCGATGGATTGATCCTGGCGACGGCCACCGGTTCGACGGCGTATGCCTATGCGTCCGGCGGCCCGATCCTGCCCCCCTGGATTGCCAATTTCTTGTTGACCCCGGCGGCGCCGCATTTGAGCCTGGAACGGCCCCTGGTGCTGGACGCCGACGCCGTCGTCACCGTCAAAGTAGACACCGGTATGCCCGGTATGCTCACCGTAGACGGGCGTATGGAAGGCGAACTGTTGCACGACGATGTGGTGCGGGTGGCGCGCAGCCCGCTCAAGGCTGCCTTCCTGCGGCTGCGCAGCCGGAATGATTTCTACCGCACCCTGGTGGAACGCCTCAGCCCGCGTCATGGAGATTAGATGACACCTTATAATGAAGAAGTCCAATACTGTAAGTGGCACTCCAAAACTGAAACCACCCTGGCGTGTTATCAGTGCGGGACGCCCATCTGTACCCGCTGCGCGCGCCGCACGCCCGTTGGCTACCTCTGCCCGGATTGCCTGCGGGGCCGTAAGCAGCGGTTTGATCAATCCCGGCTTACCGACTACGTCATTGCCGTTGCGATCGCGTTGGTGTTGGGCGGCATCGCCAGCATCTTACCCCTCTTGGGATGGTACGTGATTTTTCTTTCCCCACTGGCCGGGGTGGGTGTGGCGGAAGTCGTCTGGCGGGCCGTGGGCCGCCGCTACGGCAGCCATCAATGGTGGGTCGTGGGTGTGAGTCTGGTGGTCAGCAGTGCGCCCGTTTTTCTGTTGAGCCTGTTGAACAGTCTTGGGTCTATCGCCGCGGGCAACGCCTGGGGAGCCGTCGGCCTGATTTGGGGCGCCTTACACGTAGCCCTCATTGTTGGCGCGGCGGTCGGACGATTGCGGATGCAATAAGATGTCGCATATTCTGATGCTCACCCCCCAAATTCCCTATCCACCGCGTCAGGGGACGGCGCTGCGGAACTGGGGGCTGCTGCGCGGTCTGGCCGCCCACCACACCGTCTCCCTGCTCACCTTTGCCGCGCCGGATCAGGAGCCGACTGCGCCGGCGGCTATCCAGGACAGCGTCGCGCGGGTGGCCGTCTTCCCACAACCCACCCGCACCCTCGTCCAACGGCTGACGCAACTGTTGACCGACCCCCGCCCCGATTTGCTCCTGCGCCTGGAAAGCCAGCCCTTCCGCGAGACGCTGCGCGCCTGGCTGGATGCCACTTCCTTCGATTGGGTGCAGGTGGAAGGGTTGGAGTTGACGGGCTATCTGGATGAGGTGTGGGACCGCACCCGGCGGCCGCGCGTCACCTTTGACGATCACAACTGCGAGTATTTGCTGCAACAGCGCGCCTGCCGCACCGACGCGCGCCGCCCAACGCGCTGGATCGGCGCGGCCTATTCCGCCGTGCAATGGCGGCGGCTGCGCCGCCATGAGGCGGACGTTTGCCGCCGGGCCGACCTCGTCGTGACGGTTTCCGACGCCGACGCCGACGCTTTGCGCGACCTCGCCCCCGGCTTGAAGCCCCTGGTGGTTCCCAACGGCATTTACGTCGCTGATTATGCCGCCGAAGTCGCGCCGGCCGACCTGCGCCAACCGGCCTTCGTCTTCACCGGCACGATGAATTTTCGCCCCAACGTGGACGGTGTGCTGTGGTTCGTCGAAAAGGTCTGGCCCCAGGTGCGGAGCGTGCTGCCCGACGCGCACTTCTACATCGTGGGCCGCCAGCCGCACGCCCGCCTGGAGCCGCTGCGCGCGCTGCCGGGCATCGTCATCACCGGCGCCGTGCCCGACACCCGCCCCTACATCGCGGCGGCGGCGGTCTACGTCGTGCCGCTGCTCGTGGGCGGCGGGACGCGCCTTAAGCTGCTCGAATCCACCGCGATGGGCAAAGCCGTCGTCTCCACCACGCTGGGCGCCGAAGGGTTTCCCGATGCCGCCGAGGCGATGCTCCTGGCGGATGATCCGGCGACGTTTGCCGCCGCCTGCATCCAACTGGCGCAAGATTCCGCCGCGCGCGCCGCATACACGCAGCAGGCCCCCGCCTTCGCTGCCCGTTACGATTGGGAGCATTTGCTGCCGCCGCTGTTGACGCAACTCGCGCTTTAACAGATGGATCGTTTAGAACGTTATCGCCGCCGTTATGCCACACTCGCTCCAGGATGGGAACCGGCTACCGCGCGCTACCAGGCGCGGGTGACAGCCTATCTCACGCCGGAGACGCGCGTGCTCGACCTAGGCTGCGGACGCGGCGGCATCGTGGAGCGGCTGGGGGCCACCGGCCATTGGTGTGGGGTAGACCCCGACGAGGGTTCGCTGCAGGAGCATCGAACACCGGCGCTGCCGCGCGCCTGCGCCGAGGCGACGCATTTGCCCTTTGCCGACGGCGTTTTCGATCTGGTGACATCTTCGTGGGTGTTGGAACATCTGCCTGATCCCGCCCTAACGTTGGCCGAAATCGCGCGCGTCCTGCGACCGGGAGGGCGTTTCATCTTCCTCACCCCCAACGCTCGCCATCCCCTGCCCTGGCTGGGGCAGCGGTTGGGGCGCTTGCAGCGGACGCTCGTGCCGTGGGTTTACGGGCGCGCGGAGGCGGATGCGTTCCCGACCTATTATCGGGCTAACACGGAGGAGAGGCTGGCGCAGTTGGCCGTGCAGGCGGGGTTGGTGTTGCGCCGGCTGGAATATGTGGAGGATCCTTCCTATCTGGTGTGGAATGTCCCTACATTTGTGTTGGCCGTCTGTCTGGAATGGCTGTTGCCGGCGGCGGGGAAGGTTCATCTGATAGGGGAATGTGTTCACGTGGTTAAGGCAAGGCCTCACTTGCCCACACATGGGAGGTAAAAAATGGGAATACAAGAATCCATGTCATTAGATTTTCTTCTACCCTTGTTGCTGATGATTTTCGTTGGCATCATTGGGATTAGTTTTTGGTTGGGGATGTATTTTAAGTCGCGGACTCAACGCAACGATCCGCGGCTCCATGTTTCTTCGGCTCCCTTTTCTGCTGCAACCGCGCCGGGCGAATCTTATCTGTTAGGAATACGGCGCAGCGAAATCGGTGAATGGGAAATCTACGTTAAGGATGTGCGTTATCGCGCGTTGGAAGCTGTCCCGGGCGATGCCGTCCGCCGGGAAGTGGTGGCCGGGATGAAAGAGCTGGTGACGTTTGCGCGAAGTTATCTGCAAAAGGAGCCGGCGGCCGCGAGTTCTGCGCCGTCCGCGGCGCCGGTTGCAGTTCCCCCCGTCGCCGCCCGGCCTGAAGCGCCGGCGTCCCCGCCCCCGCTCAAGACGCCCC
>DAOUGD010000052.1:0-8226 GCA_034429475.1 Anaerolineae bacterium | reverse complement strand
AGCCTGCGCAGCACTACCTACAACAACTACCCCTACGTGAACAGCGCTACCTACAATGCCCGTGGGCAGCAACTCACGCTGGGGTATGGCAACTCCCTGACCACTGCCTACGATTACTACGACGGCGCGGGGGAACCCTTCAGTATGCGCCTGCAACACCTCACCGTCTCCAGCGACCGCCTGGACATGACTTACCAATACGACACCGTGGGCAATGTGACGCGCCTCCAAGATCAGAGCGCGGCTATCAGTGAGACGCTAACCTTCACCTATGACGCCCTGGATCGCCTGCTAACCGTGCGGGGTGCATACAACGCCACTTACGAGTATAATACGATTGGCAACCTGACTTCCAGCACCGACCTGGGCACCCTGTACTATCTGGATCCCGCGCACGCGCACGCGCACGCGGCGACGCACGTGGGGGGAAAACTGGCCACGCACCGTAAGTACACGTATGATGCGAACGGCAGTATGCTCACGCGGGTTGAGAATGGCGCGACCTATACGCAGGGCTGGAATCAGGAAAACCGCCTGCAAACGGTGACGGTCAACGGGACCACGACGACTTTTACGTATGATGGCGACGGCGTGCTGGTCAAAAAAGTGGTGGGCAGCGCGACGACCTACTACATCGGCCCGCACTTTGAGAAGACCAGCGCCCCGGAGGTCGTGACCAAATACTACACCTTCGGCGGGCAGCGGGTGGCAATGCGCGTGTGCAATGGGAGCAACGGATCGTGTGGGACCAACGGCGTGAACTCCACCCTCACCTATTTGCACAGCGACCACCTGGGCAGCGCCTCCCTGGCGACGAACAGCACGGGCGGCGTGGTGAACACGATGCGCTACACCGCCTATGGTCTGGCGCGTTCGGGCACAATGGTCACAGATCGCCGCTTCACCGGGCAAAGATATGAGGCCGGTTTGGGGTTGTATGATTACAATGCAAGGTTTTATGACCCGCTGCTAGGACGGTTTATTTCTGCCGATACGATTGTGCCGAGCCCGGGGAATCCGCAAAGCCTCAACCGATACTCTTACGTCAACAACAATCCGTTACGGTATATAGATCCTGATGGGCACATACTACTTGAGGCGGCTATCATCTTGCTGCTAGGCGGTGCCGTTTTACTAGCGAATCCCCAACCCGTTGCCGCGCCGGAACTTGGCTGGGTCGCACCTACTAATGTGGATATGCATACAGGTACTAAAGAGTATCTCGACACTGTACCTGGTACAGGTGATATTAGTGATGTGTATGCACTTTGCACAGGGAAACGTCTATTTACTGGAGAATCACAAAGCCGTGGGGAATCTGGAGTTGCCGTCGTCTTAGGCGCCGCCCCTTTTGTTACTGGCGGAATGTTAAAACAAGCACGACGTTTGTATCAGCACGGTGATGAGTTGCTCAATTTAGCGCCTGTAGCTCGTCACGTTTTGGATAATGCGTTGCGAGGGTTTAGTCGTTTAGACTTCCGTGCTGGAGGAGAAGCTTTCTCAATAACGCGTCAAAGAATGGCACATTTTCTTAGTCGGCATCATCCTGAATTCTGGGGGGCATTAGGCGAGAGCACAAGAAGCCTAAACAATGCGTTTGATGCAGGATTGACTGTTGATGACATTGCCGATTTAGCCCAAAAAACAGTGCAACAAGGGTATGGTAATCGCGTACTGCTATCAAATGGGGCCTACGAATACGTTACAGAGATTGATGGTAAGTGGTTCCGGGCGAGAACCTATAATGGTGAACTGGTGAATTTTGTACCTTTGCCTCAAACCCCGTAGGAGAATACGAAATGGATGATGAACAGCTAAAAATTTGTTTTTTAGTTTTAAAAGGGCAACACTTTTATACTGAATATGAAATAGGATTACATCTTAACGAAATAAGACACGAATTCCTTTTGGGAGGATTCGATTATTGGAATATGGAAGGGGCAATTTCTATTGTTTACCACGAAGAGGAGTTGTTAGGAAAAGAATTTTGGGATATTATCACTCAGATCTATGCATTACCCCATCAGTTAATAGCAGGGATATCTAGGAAAGAATTTCTTGCTTACCAATCTTGCTGGTTATCTTTTTCTCCGCAAGGAGAGCGTTTGTTATATGAGCTAAAATCCACAACTAACTCTCGCCTTGTGCATATTGTGCGTTCTTTGCCACTTTATGTATTTGTCAGGGAGTGGTCCCTGATGAAATTTCGTTTGGATAAGTTTGCTGCTTATTTAGGAGATATCGATGCCAAAAAAAGATTGGAAAATTGGCGCAATATGGAGAGCGCAACCACTAAATGGCAACAGGCAGTGGGAGTTGATTTACTAGATCGTATCGTGAAATCAGATATAGAGGATATATTTTTAATAGACATATAACTTTTTTACATGCACCTCGGCGACCACCTGGGCAGCACCTCCGTCACGGCGAACAGCAATGGGACGCTGTACGCCGAACAACGCTACACTCCCTGGGGCGGCACGCGCGGGACGCCCAACCCCACCACGCCCACCAGCTTCCAGTACACCGGGCAACGTAACGACAGTTCCCTTGGCTTGTACTTTTATAACGCCAGATATTATGACCCTTATCTTAACCGCTTCCTCAGTCCCGACACCATTGTACCTGATCCGAGCAATCCGCAGAGCCTCAACCGATACAGCTACACCATCAACAACCCGCTCAAGTATACGGATCCCACAGGGCATGAATATGATCCGTGGCTACCTGGCGGTGGCGGTGGCAGCGGATACTTTGGCGGGAACGTATCTCCTGATTGGCAGTACAATGCTTATATCAAAAGTGAGTATGGAAGTTGGGCCGAATACTACGCAAGGTGGAGTGAATCGCTGCGATACCCCACGCCGATTAGTAGTTTGGGAACCAATGTAACCACAGTAGATGGTGAAACCACCCCATTTGGAACCGCAGCGTCTCAAGAATCACAGGATCCAACAAACAACACACTACCGCATTCGACTATATCAGGACCCACTCCAGAAAGTGTGCTAGAGAACCTAAGCAAAAACAACATTAACCATACAGAAAAGCATTTGGCCGAATTTCAACAATATGATCCTACAATGACTGGGGAGCGATTGCGACAGCAAGGTTCTCAGCTAGTAATACCAGAGAATATGATTAGTCAGCCTAATGCTGATCAGAAAGTTTACCAAGGTACACTGACTATAGGTGAACAGGATTTAACAGTACGAATTGCCTTAAATCGCCAAGATAGACTGCATAGCATACATATTCGCCACGGACTTGACAAGGAGTGATATGCAAATTGATTGGAAACTTAAGAACGGCACATTGGATGGATATGTAGATCCTGATGACTTACTGGGTGAGATTAGAATTAGCCACGAAGCAATTCTTATTCAGGATGAACCGATTTACTTAGAAAATTGGTTTAATAGTTTAATAGATGGTTATGAAGCTATGTTGTCTGGTAAAATGGGAGTGTTGAGTAGCGACTTAATCAGCGAGCCAGATCCCCTGCTCTTTGAGTTTTCTGATGAGGGAGTTGTGATTGCTTACAAAGGCAGACGATTAGCAGTTTGCAATACCCAAGAATTCCATAAAGCTATACATACGGCTGCTAAGAGGCTGGTCGATCTTATCATAACAGAATCACCGGGGAAAGATCGTACTGCTTTGCGGAAAATCGAAAAATTTTTGAGAGAATAGGAAAACTAACATCAGGAAACGAAAGATACTTCCTTTTGTGGTGTAAATTTTCCGCCTTCCCCTTGGGGTAACCGCAGTTATGGCCCGAATGCCGTCTCCATCCTGACCTACGCCGCCGAGAACCGCCTGACGACGCTCTGCGGCGCGACCACGGCCAGCTTCAAGTACGACGGGGATGGCAACCGCGTCAAATCCGTAATGGGCGGCGTGACCACGTACTACGTGGGCGACCATTTCGAATGGACCGGCAGCACCAGCACGATGGTCAAGTACTACTACGCCGGCGGCCAACGGGTAGCGATGCGGCAAGGGAGGACGCTGTACTTCCTGCTCGGCGCCCACCTGGGCAGCACGTCGGTCACGGCGCACCGCAATGGGACGCTGTCTAGCTCCCAACGCTACTCTCCCTGGGGCGGCACACAGAGCGGCAGCAGCCCCACCAGCTTCCAAACTTCCAGCACCGACCTGGGCACCCTGTACTATCTGGATCCCGCGCACGCGCACGCGGCGACGCACGTGGGGGGAAAACTGGCCACGCACCGTAAGTACACGTATGATGCGAACGGCAGTATGCTCACGCGGGTTGAGAATGGCGCGACCTATACCCAGGGCTGGAATCAGGAAAACCGCCTGCAAACGGTGACGGTCAACGGCACTACGACGACTTTTACTTACGATGGCGACGGTGTGCTGGTCAAAAAAGTGATCGGCAATGCGACAACCTACTACGTCGGCCCGCACTTTGAGAAGACCAGTGCCCCGGAGGTCGTGACCAAATACTACACCTTCGGCGGGCAGCGGGTGGCCATGCGCGTGTGCAATGGGAGCGGCGGTTCGTGTGGGACCAACGGCGTGAACTCCACCCTCACCTATTTGCACAGCGACCACCTGGGCAGCGCCAGCGTGGCGACCTGTGGCAACACTGGTGGGTGTAGCGGGGTCGCCTTGGGGGGCGTGGTGAGCAGTATGCGCTACACCGCCTACGGCCTGGCGCGTCCGGGCGGTACGATGGTCACGGATCGCCGCTTCACCGGGCAACGGTATGAGGCCGGCTTGGGGTTGTATGATTACAATGCCAGGTTTTATGACCCTTATCTTAACCGCTTCCTCGCCGCCGACACCCTTGTACCTGATCCCACCAATCCGCAAAGCCTCAACCGATATAGTTATGCTTATAACCATCTGCTACGGCATGTCGATCCGACTCGACATGCCCCATTGGATGAACCGTGGCAAGCGGAGTTTGAAAAAGCTCATGGGGGTGTGCCTGATTGGCATGACCGGTTGATACGGCTTTTCTCTATAGCCTATCCGGTTGAGCTTATCGGACTTTGAACAGCAACACCAGCAAGAGTGGCGTGATCACCGCTTGCAACAGCATAAAGCGCACCAGGACTTGTGGGTTGGACCAACCCATCGCGTGACGGACGTGATCGTGTAGGGGGTAGCGCACGTTCTTGAAGATACCGATCTTGAAGAAGCGCAGCAGCGCTACTTTGAGCAGGCCGGTGGCCCCGTTGACGAGCACCACACCGGACACGATGAGGATCAAGAACGGGTTGCCGCAGGCCAGGATCAGCGTTCCCAACAGCAGCCCCATGGGGCGCGATCCGGAATCTCCCATCAAGACCGCGCTCGGATAGGCGTTATGCCAGAGATACCCCGCCAGACAGCCGACCATCACAAAGGCCATCATGCCCCAGTTCGCACCGTCGGGGTAGTGCGGCACCAGCAAATACTGGGAGATATCCTTATGACCTACGACGGCGTACAGGATGCCGCCCACGTACAGGAAAGCGATTGCAGAAAGACTGCCGGAGAGTCCATCCACACCGTCCGTGCAGTTGGTGGCGTTGATGGTCAGCCAGATGATGGCGGTTGCCAGGGGGACGTAGAGCCAGGGTGATAGGGTCAGCGGAGTTTTGGTCAACGGCAGCCAGATTTCCATGTCCCGCAGTTGGGAGATGATGAGGGCGGCGATCAGGGCAATGCCCAAATCTGCCGCGCCCAGCGCGTATTCACTCCACCCTCCTTTGCCCTCACTTTTGCTTTTGTCGTCCGCAAAGCCTTGAAGCATGGACAGCAGGACACATCCCAGCAGGCCGAGCCGGCGCAGGTCAAACGGCAGTGTCAGGAAGCATACCAGGACGTAAATAGGGATAAAGATGAGGCCGGCGGCAATGGGCTTGCCCTTGCTTTGCTGGCCCTCGATGGCGTACGCGCGTCCGCCATCGGTGGGGAGATAACGCCACAAACGCGGCAGCAGCAACCAGGTCAGCCCGGCTGCCAGAGCCGTCCCCATTCCTGCCAGAAACAGGTAGGACATCAACAGACGAAATGGGCCGTAAAGGTTAACCAGATAATGACCAAGCCAGGGAAGCATCGTGTTCTCCTGAAAATGATTTAGAATCTATCCGAGCTATAATTTTCGGATAGGTTCTTATTCTATGCAGGAGCACGAATAAAGCGAATCGTGAATACGGGGAGGCGGGCAATGTTAGAGGCGCGCAGTGTGGTTATGTTTGGGGCGGGATGCGTGGGGCGCGGCTTTCTGGGGCAGCTTTTCTTTGAATCGGGGTACGCCCTCACCGTCATCGAAATTGACGAGCTGTTGCTTGCGGCTTTCAAGGCACGCGGCGCGTATACGCTGCGGTTGGTAGACGGCGAGCATCAGGAGGAGCGGACGATTGGCGTGACGCGAGCGCTTTACTCACGGATTGACGCTTCGGTGCTGGGCGCTCTGGCCGACACGTCTCTGGTCACGACGGCGGTGGGCGTGCGCGCGTTGCCTGACATTGCCCCCATTGTCGCCGCTGGCATCGTGCAGCGCGCCGAGCAGGGCGTGGCTGCCCCACTCAACGTGCTGATCTGCGAGAATATGCCGGAGGCTTCGGCGACGTTTGGGGCAATGGTGCGCGCGCATATCCCGGCGGCGCATCGGGCCTACTGTGACGGCCACGTGGGTTTTGTGGATGTTGTCGTCGGGCGCACCATCCCCCGTCCTACTGCCGAGATGCGCGCGCGGGACGTTGGGTTTATCCTGACGGAGCCGTACAACGAACTGCCGGTCAATCGTCCCCGTTTCGTCGGCCCACTGCCGCCCGTGATGGGCTTGCAGCCGGTGGATAACTTCCAGGCCTACATCGAGCGCAAGCTCTACCTCCATAACTGCGGACACGCGATTCTGGGCTATCTGGGTTATGCGCGGGGGCATACCTTCGATTATCAAGCTCTGACCGACCCGGAAATCTACCGGGTCTTAGCCGGCGCGTTTGAGGAGGCGAAACTCGGCCTGTGCGCGGCGCACGGCTTTGCCGAGGCCGACCTGGATGGACACATTGCATCGCTGGTGCGCCGCTTCAACAACCGCGCGTTGACCGACACCGTGTCCCGCCTGGCCCGCGATCCGCTGCGCAAGTTAGGCCCGCAAGAGCGGCTCGTGGGCGCCGCCCGCCGCGCGGAGCAGGCCGGCGTCGTCCCCCGGCATTTGAGCCTGGGTATTGCCGCCGCCTATCGTTACGACGCGGCGGATGACCCGCTGGCGGTGGCTTTGCAGGCGCGCATCGCGGCGGAGGGCCTGGAGGTAGTGATGCAGGCCGTCAGCGCGATTGAACCGGATAGCCCTTTGGGGCGGCTGGTGAGGGAGCAGGTCGCACAGCAGAGCACGCAGAGATTTTTATAGAGTCTCAGCGGCCTCAGCGTGCTCTGCGGTGCAAAAGCCCCCTCCGTGCGTAAGTCCTAAGTGTGAATCTGCGTTCAATTATTTTGGCGTCAGCAGGGCTGTTTTACCAGGGTAGAGAGCGGCGAAGCGTTGCCCGTCGTGGCCGGTGCCAATGCCGGCGCCATAATGCATCGGGATGGCGATGCGGGGTTGGAGGGTCTGGGCGGCTTCTACGGCTTCCTCAACGGTCATCACATACGTTCCGCTGACCGGCAGCAGTGCGATGTCGCAGGCGAAGCCGGACATTTCGGGGATGGCGTCGGTGTCGCCGGCGAAATACAGCCGCACGCCCTCCACGGTGACGATGTAGCCGACGTGTCGCTCGTCTTTGGGATGGAAGTGAAGGCCCGGCGCGCGGAATTTGTTGACGTTGTAGGCCGGGACGGCTTCCAACGTGACGCCGACCGCGTCCAATCGGTCGCCCGGCGCGACCGTCCGCGCTCCCGGCAGCTTCTCTGCCGCCGGGGCGCTTGCCACCACAACGGTGTGCGGCCCACTGACTTTTTTGATGTCATCCGGGGAGCAGTGATCGGAATGTTGGTGGCTGACCAAAATTAAATCCGCGAGGGGCAGCTTGCCGCGCAGCTTCCAGGGGTCAAAATAGATAACCGGCGGCCCGTCCAGAAAAAAGCTATCGTGTCCTAACCAGTGCAACTTCTGAACCAGTTCGTCTACAGTCATTTTCCCTCCCTGTAAAGAATAGGTTAAGAACCTATCTGAAAATGATAGCGACGATGCGTCGCCAGGCCGAACTTTGCGGCTGAAGCCGCTTTTGGGAAGGTGTTTTTTCGTGGGCGGGCTGCACCCGCCCA
>DAOUGD010000051.1:0-51188 GCA_034429475.1 Anaerolineae bacterium | reverse complement strand
AGCCTGCGCAGCACTACCTACAACAACTACCCCTACGTGAACAGCGCTACCTACAATGCCCGTGGGCAGCAACTCACGCTGGGGTATGGCAACTCCCTGACCACTGCCTACGATTACTACGACGGCGCGGGTGAACCCTTCAGTATGCGCCTGCAACACCTCACCGTTTCCAGCGACCGTTTAGACCTGACTTATCAGTATGACGCCGTGGGTAATGTGACGCGCCTCCAAGATCAGAGCGCGGCTATCAGTGAGACGCTAACCTTCACCTATGACGCCCTGGATCGGCTGCTAACCGTGCGCGGTGCATACAACGCCACTTACGTGTATAATACGATTGGCAACCTGACTTCCAGCACCGACCTGGGCACCCTGTACTATCTGGCCCCCGCGCACGCGCACGCGGCGACGCACGTGGGCGGCACCCTGGCCACGCACCTTAAGTACACGTATGATGCGAACGGCAGCATGTTCACGCGGAGTGAGAATGGCGCGACCTATACTCAGGGCTGGAATCAGGAAAACCGCCTGCAAACGGTGACGGTCAACGGGACTACGACGACTTTTACTTACGATGGCGACGGCGTGCTGGTCAAAAAAGTGATCGGCAATGCGACGACCTACTACGTCGGCCCGCACTTTGAGAAGACCGCCAGCCCGGAGGTCGTGACCCAATACTACACCTTCGGCGGGCAGCGGGTGGCCATGCGCGTATGCAATGGGAGCAACGGATCGTGTGGGACCACCGGCGTGAACTCCACCCTCACCTATTTGCACAGCGACCACCTGGGCAGCGCCAGTCTGGCGACGAACAGCACGGGCGGCGTGGTGAGCAGTATGCGCTACACCGCCTACGGCCTGGTGCGTCCGGGCGGCACGATGGTCACGGATCGCCGCTTCACCGGGCAACGGTACGAGGCCGGCCTGGGCTTGTATGATTACAATGCCCGCTATTATGACCCCGCGCTGGGACGGTTCGTGCAGGCGGATTCCATTGTGCCGGGCGCGGCGGACGGCGCGGGCGGCGGCGCGGCGACATTGGGCTACGATAGCCGCACCCGCCTGACCCTGCTCACGGTGAACCTGGGGGAGTTTGCAGCGCAGGTCAACGAGGAAAACCGCGAGGTGTTGCAGTTTGGCCCGTTCTTCCAGTGGGATAGCAAGACGCGCCAGCAACACAATGTCCCGATGGGGCCGGCCAATCCGCAGGCGCTCAACCGGTATGCTTACTGTCTGAATAATCCACTTCGGTATGTGGATCCGACTGGACATTACAATTTCACAATGGATACTTGGGCGGCTTATGCTTCGCGTATAGAGACACGTATTCATAGCCTTCAAAACCGAGCATATTGGGTAGGTGGCATTGGTGGGGCAATAGGAGGAGGGATAATTACTGGGTTAGCTGAGGTAGCAACCCATGGCGCTGCGACCCCTTTTGCCGCGGGTATTTTTGCATTTTCAGCTGCCGCAATTGGAATCCCCCTAGGCCTAATGGCCGGAGGGGCGGACGCAATGGCGATTCAAGCTGCACTAGACTATATCAATACTGCTGCCAATGATTTGAACGCTATGGGAATTACAGAATTTGAATTAGATATACAGGCTTCTGGCGCGATAGTAATTAGATATTGTAAAACAGGAAGCGAGTGTGACGGTTTGTGTGATCCCTACTCCTACTACGAAGCGTTGGACAATGTAGCTCCTGATTTGTCGATTTTCCAAGTACTGGAGTTAGATAAAATCCTGAGTGTTCCTCTACCTAAATAAACTGTTTTGATAGACAGAGACTAATAGGAGATATTCATATGCAAAGGAAACTGATCTTATATACATGCATGACGGTGATCGTATTTTTGAGTCTGAAACTGTATTTCTCGTTTTTAGGACCGCATGTTATTCTGCCTATCTTGGAGAAAAGTAAAACGGGTACTCAAACCCTATTGTATATCATACTCTTTGTGTTAGGGGGAGCTTTCGTAGTTGGTGGTATGGTGATTTTCAAAAAAAACCATCCACTACAATTGACCTGGACATTCAAGACAGTTATTGTGCTCACAAGCGGTGGCTTTCTTTCAGCGATAGGCGGAGTTCTATGTTCCGCAGCACTGATATATCTCTTCTTCGATATTCTCTGACGAGCGAATACTTAGAGTGCTTCCCATTTTTGGAGTCGTGAAAGGATTGAAGCAAGCAAGGGGAGCTTGCGAGTCGGTGGCGCCGGTCTGATTAAGACCGGCGCCGTGCGATTGTGCAACGCCGGAGGCCAGCGTGTGGCGATTAAGAAAGGCAGGTCGTCACCTGGCTCTTCGGCGACCATCTGGGGTCAACGTCCATCACCGCGCACAGCAACGGCGGCAAAGTGGCCGAACAGCGCTACACCCCCTAGGGCGAGACGCGCTATAACCTCACCGGGGAGGCATTAGCCTCCCCGGTGGTTTATGCAAGAATCCTGCCTTCGTTTAGTCCCTGGTCATTCAAACGGCGCGATTTGCGGTACATTTGAAGGCGCCGCCGATGACATAGGTTGAAAACAAAAAGACCCGCAAAGTTGGCAAGACCTTGCGGGTTTTGAACAGGGATGGAAAAAGTATGTCAAGGATCGGTATGGAGTGCGGGAGAAGTGGCCCCGAATACCTGATCAAAAAACCGTTGTGGATCCAGGCCGGCCTGCCATTCCTGATGTCGCTGCACGGCGTCCACCGTCCGAGTGCGGGGCAACGTCAGGAACCGCGTAGCTTCTACCGGCCCCAGCGCCGCCAACAACGCCGCGACGGCCCGGTGAATCAACTCTTCTTCACGCAAATAGGTATGTTCAGTAGGTGAAGTCATCCCCGCTCCTGTTCAGAATCTTAACTCCATTATATCACGAGGCGCAAGTTCAGCGCGTATGGGCCGGCAGACTGAGGCGACCACCTGGGCAGCACTCCATACTATTGCATCGTACCGCCGCCTACCGAGCATCCAATGCTTGCTTCCGATTAAACCGCGAAGCCCGCACGATAGGAACCAGCGCGCCGATGGCGCCGCCGCCGAAAGCAGCGATCGCCAACAAGATGCCGAAGATGAGCAGGGGCGGAACGGCGATACCGAGCACCCCCAACAGCAATCCCAGGGCAAAGAGGACGGCGGCGACGATGACTGTAATCAGGGCGGCCCGCTGCGCCCGCTGCATCGAGGCGCGGCGCGCGCCGGTGATTTTCCCCGTCAGCCCGTTGATCAGCACCGGCTGCGGGGCGTTCTCGTCGTCGAGGTAGTAGGTGGCGTAGACCGGCAGGAGCAGCAACGTCCAGTTAGTCTGCGTGTACTTGGGCAACCAGCGGAATTTTTGGATGTGATCGGATTGGGCGGCCTGGCGGCACTCTTCGGCGGCGGCGGCCTGGAAATTAGGCGTGGCGTCGGGCCAGGCGGCGGACGGCGCCCGGTCAGGCAGGCGCACCAGGGCGTCGCGGAGCGCGTCGGCGGTGTAGGGCTGCGCCGAAGACAGGGGGTACGTCCCCAGCGCGCGTTCCAGGGCGGCGTGCTCCTCCAACGCGGGCGCGCTGACGTTGTCGTAATGACGCTCCAGGCGTCCCACGCGCGGCTCCCAACGCACCCGGTCTTTGCGGACTTCCTCCGTCTTCCAGCCGCCGCCGTCGGCGTAGCGCTCCTGGTGGCTGACCACCTGATAATCGAAGCCGACCTCCGCATTCCACGCGGCGGTCACGTCCCCATCCACCAACCACAGCGGCAGGTAAATCTGCTGCACCCGCGCACGCAAAGCGTCGCCGTTGAGGTCAGTTGGCGGGTAGGGGATGCCGCCGGCGAAGGTTTCCACCTGACGGTTCATCGTCGCCGAGTCCACGGCGAAGGGCAACCAGCGTTCCGGCGGAAGCCGATAAGGCAACTGCGCGGTGGCTTCGCCCAGCGGCGTCAAGTCGGCCTGGAAGCAGTGCGGACAACGGATGTCCGCCTTATCCGGCGACGCGAAGTAGCGCCAATCGCAGTGCGGACAGCAGACGCTTTCCAACGCAACGCCCCACGCCGAGGACGCCGGCGGATTGGATTCTTGAGGTACGGTTGAGTCAGACATCACCCATCTCCTTTGCTTTCCCGTAAGTTCCCGCCGCAAAAGCGCCGCCGGCAATCAAAGCGACCAGCGCGACGATGAGGACGATAGGCCCTGCCGGGGGTATTCCCACCAGCAGCAACAAGCCGAGCAGCCCCAACAAGACGCCCGGCGCGACCATCGCGGCAATCGCCAGCCAGACTTTCGGCCAGTCCACCGGGCGCTGCCCCGCGACCGTCCCCGTCTGCCCGTTGACCATCACCTGGTACGTCGCGTCCTCGTACTTGTACGTCGAGACGTAAAGCGGTGCCAGGATGTAACGCCAGCTTTCGTCCTGAAAATCCAGGGACATACTGAAGTTGCGAATCTGCGAGGTGCTGGCCTGCCCGCGACACGTCTCGCGCGTCAGCGCGCGCATCTCTTCGCGGCCGGCGGCCCAGGCGTCTTGCAAGGGGATGTCGTAAGCCTGCGCCATCAACCCGGCCAGATACTTGGGGTCGTAAGGGGCCAGTTGCGCCGTCTGGTAATCTTTGAGACGTTTCAGCAGCACCTGGCTCAGACGGGTCGTACCGGACGTCAGCAGGTCATCGAAGACCCGGCGCGCGTGACCCGACTCCCACCGCCAGACGGTGACGGTGCGCGTATGCCGATTGCCTTTGCTGTCGCGATACGATTCCGTCTTCTGGTGGCCGACTTCGGCCTTCCAGTCGGCCTCGGTGACGGCGTCGAGCGTCCAGAACGGCACGTAGACGCCGCTGAAGCGCGTCACACTCGCCAGATCGCGCAGGGCTTTGGGCGTCATCCAACTGCTGCCGAGCCACGTCCGCACATTCTGAGTACACACGGCGTCCGTGATCTGGAAGGGGATCAGGAAACGCGGGCGCAAGTTGTCCTGCGGCGCGTCCTGCTGCACCACCCGGTTCGAGCCGCAGAACGGGCAGGTGTGCGTCAACTCCCCGGCGGGAAGCGTGGTGCGCGCGCTGCAATTCTGGCAGGCGATCTCCTTGCGGGCCTCGCCCCAGCCGCGCGCAGCAGCGACTTCCATCGTCGCTACCGTGAACTCAAATTCTTCAGCCCCCTTCCCCACGATGGGTTTGGGCGGCGGCTCGTAGTACCCACAATGCGAGCAGCGCAGGCCGCCGTCGCTCACACTGTAAGCGGTAGTGGCCTGGCACTGCGGGCACTTGAATTCGGCGACTTCCGGCTGCGCCGCTGCTTCAACGGGCGCCGGCATGTAGACTTCAATGCCGGGTACGGCGGAAGGCGTGGGGACGAATCCCGCCGGTGGAAATTCGGTCATGGGTTTCTCCTTTCTGACAAGGCTTACCCCACTGAGTATAAGCCCATGAGAAAGGTAGTCAACTAAAAACGGTTACAGAGTGCGTTGATGAACTTTAAAAAATTAACTCGGTAATGGATATTCCGGCTTTTTACCGGCTGAAGCCCGGTGTGTACGTGTATACCCCGGCTTCAGCCGGTTTTCCCCGGTGTGCTCAATGACCGGATTATTTTGTTAATTTTCATTAACGCACTTTCAATAGCAGCCTGCGGTTTCAACCGTAGGCTCAGGATAGCGTTTGACAAACCCTCCCGACAGTAGATAATGACCTTGTCATGGAACCACTATCCTTAAGCACTAACCCGGTACAGGTCATTGAAACGCCGGCCGCTTTGCAAGAAGCGGTCGCGCAGTTGGAACGTGAACCACGTATTGCGGTAGATACGGAATCGAACAGCCTCTACGCCTATCAAGAACAGGTCTGCCTGATTCAAATTTCCATTCCCGGCATCAACTATTTGATCGATCCGCTGGCCGTGAAAGACCTCAGCCCCCTGGGGCCGCTTTTTGCCAATCCAGATATCGAGAAAATCTTCCACGCCGCCGACTATGATCTGGTGGGGTTGAGCCGCGACTATGGCTTCTCGTGTGCGGCGCTGTTCGATACGATGTGGGCGGCGCGCATCCTGGGCTGGCCGCACGTGGGCCTGGCCGATGTGCTGGCGACCCACTTCAACGTGCGCGTCAACAAACGCTTTCAGCGTTACGACTGGGGACAGCGCCCGCTCGATGCCGACGCGCTGCGCTACGCCTGGATGGACAGCCATTACCTGATCAAACTGCGGGACATCCAATACCAAGAACTGGTCGCCAAAGAGCGGTGGGAAGAAGCCGTTGAAATCTTCGCCTATCTGAGCAACGCCGCCGCCCCCCACAACAACAACCACGAAGATCACTTCTGGCGCATCAAAGGGGTCCACGATCTGAACGTCCCCGAACAGAAGATTTTATATCAACTGTATCTGTGGCGCGAAACCATGGCGGCGAAACTCAATCGGCCCACCGTCAAGATCGTCTCCGACAATCGCTTGATTTCCCTGGCCCGGATTCAACCCCATCATCACGAAGAACTGTACGCCGCCGGGTTGACGTCCTACCAGGTGCAGCGCTTCGGCAGCGGGCTACTCAAAGCTTTGCACACCAAGACCCAGGCGTTGCCATCCTATCCCACCCAGGAGCGCCCGGCGCAGGAAATGCTGGAGCGCTACAACGCCCTCAAAGCCTGGCGCAAGGACGTGGCGCTGGGGCGCGGGGTGGACTGCGACGTCATCTTGCCCAACGTCGCTTTGTGGGACATCGCCCGCCACCGGCCGACCATCCTGGAAGACCTGCTGCGCGTCCCCGGCATCGGCCCGTGGCGGCAAAAAACCTACGGCCCGGCCATCCTCAAACTGCTGGCGACTCTGTAGGGACGAAAACCTCATCAGCAGATTTAGCAGATTAAGCAGACTTCCATTTTCCTAATCCGCTAAATCTGCTTAATCTGCTGACCATTTTCAAAAGGGGGGGACTATGAAAATCACCTTTCTGGGCGGCGTCAGCACCGTCACCGGCTCAACCTACCTGGTGCGGATCAACAAACGCAACATCCTCATCGAATGTGGCTCCTATCAGGGCAAGCGTGACAAAATGTACAAGCGCGACAATAAATTCGACTTCGATATCCACCGCCTGAACGCCGTCATTTTGTCCCACGCCCACATTGACCATTCCGGCAACCTGCCCAACCTCGTCAAACACGGCTACGACGGCCCCATCTACGCCACACACGCCACCTACGACCTCTGCACGGCCATGCTGCCGGACTCCGGCCGCATCCACGAATACGACATCGCTTACGCCAACAAGAAGCGCGCGCGCCAGGGACTGCCGCCGATGGAGCCGCTGTACACGGAGGCCGACGCTCTGCGCAGCCTGCGTTACTTCCACAGCGTCGGCTACCACATGCCGGTAAGACTAGGCCGGAGCATCCAACTGACCTTCCTTGATGCCGGACACATCCTCGGTTCGGCGATGGTGTTGCTGGAAGCGGAAGAAGACGGCGTCCCCGTAAAGCTGCTCTTCAGCGGCGACCTGGGCCAGCCCGACCTGCCCATCGTGCGCGACCCGGAAGCCCTGCCGCCGGTGGATTACCTGATGGTCGAAAGCACCTACGGCGACCGCGTCCATCCCCCCATCGAAGACATCCAGCAGCAGTTGGCCGACATCGTCGTCAAAGTGGCGGAACGCGGTGGGCGCATCGTCATCCCCGCCTTTGCGGTGGGCCGCACGCAGGAAATCGTCTACGACCTGCACCAACTGACGCTCGCCAACCGCATCCCCGACCTCCCCATCTACGTGGACAGCCCGTTGGCCCTCAACGTGACAGAGGTTTTCCGCCGTCACCCGAACTGCTACGACGCAAAAACCCTGGAGTTTATGACGAAAAACAATGGGACAGACCCCTTTGGGTTCTCTCGCCTACATTACGTGCGGGGGTCAGAAGAATCCAAGGCGCTCAACGACGTGACCGAACCCATCATCATCATCAGCGCGTCGGGCATGGCCGAGGCCGGGCGGGTGCAGCACCACCTCAAGCACAGCATCCCCGACCCCAAAAACGCCGTTCTCATCACCGGCTGGCAGGCGCCCTACACTCTGGGGCGGCAGATTATGGAAGGCGCAGAAGAAGTGCGCATCTTCGGCGAGCCGTTCCCTTTGCGCGCCGAAGTCCACACCCTCTTCGGCTACAGCGCGCACGCCGACCGGGAGGACTTGCTGAACTGGCTGGCGCCGCAAGCGCAGACCGTCAAAAACGCCTTCGTCGTCCACGGCGAGCCGGACAGCGCGCAGGCTTTGGCGTCGGGGATGACCGAATTGGGTTATCGCAACGTGATGGTGCCGCAGCGCAAGGATAAGTTCGCGTCGCTGTAAATAACCCCAAAGTACACAGAGTTCACAGAGGAAAACCTGTGTGTCCCTTGTGTCCTTTGTGGTGAAACGACTTGTTCTTAACAGCGTCAGCCGTGGCTTCAAAAATCTGCTAAATCCGTTGAATCCATTGAAAAATTGCCCGGTTGAAGTTTGGCGGTTGCTCTTCGAGGCGACGCGGCAACCCGGCCCGCTGGCCCTGGCGACCGACGAGGCGCTCCTGCGCGCCGTCGCCGCCGGAGACGCACCGCCGACGTTGCGCCTTTACACCTGGGCGTCCCCCACCCTGACGTTGGGGCGCGGCCAGCCGGCCGCCGCCGCCGATGCCGCCGCCCTCGCCCACGATGGCGTGGCGGTGCTGCGTCGCCCTACCGGCGGCACGGCAGTCTACCACGACGAAACCGAAGTAACGTACACCGTCGTCACGCACAGCGACGAGCCGCGCATCAGCGGCAGCATTGCCGAGAGCTACGCCGGCGTCAGCGCCGCCCTGCTGCACGCCCTGCGATCTATTGGATTGGAAAACGGAGAAGCCGCCGCCCATCCGTGCAATTCCGTTGAATCCGTTGAAACCCGCTCCCCCGTCTGCTTCATCGCGCCGTCCGCTTACGAAATCACCGTCGGCGGGCGCAAACTCGTCGGCAGCGCGCAGATGCGGGTGCGCGGGGGCATCCTGCAACACGGCTCAATCTACCTGAGCGGCGACGTCGCACGCATCTGCGCCTACCTGAGCGCGCCGCCCGCTCCGGCCTACGTTCACGCGCGCGCGTTAACCCTGGCCGAAGCTCTGGGCCGCGTCGTCGCGTGGGATGAGCTGGCACAGGCTGTCGTCGCCGGCTTTTCCACTGTCCTGGCCCTGGACTTGCAGCCCGGCGCGTTGTCACACTACGAAGCACAGACCGCCGAATCGCTGCTTCACGAAAAATACGCCAACATCGCGTGGACGCGGCGGGTATAAAGGACAGAAGTGGCTGGATGAAAAGAGTTTTTCTCAACGGATTCAACGAGATTTAACGGATATTTTTTCCGTTCAATCCGTTCAATCCGTTGAGGCTATTCTCAAAGGAGTATTCTATGAACGATAAGCCGTTTTCCTGGCCCCAGGGCCAACGCTGCGCTGTTTCGTTGACCTACGACGACGGGCTGCCCGTCCACTACGAAGTGGTCGCCCCATTGTTGGAAGACGCGGGGCTGCGCGCCACCTTCTACGTGATGGGTACGGTCGCGCGCTATGCGCCTGAACGCTGGCGCGCGCTGGCGGCCGCCGGGCACGAACTCGGCAGCCACAGCCTTTTCCATCCGTGCCGCCGCGAGCCGCCGGAGAACTACGCCTGGCTCCCACCCTACTACGACCTCTGCGACTACACCCCCGAGCGCTGGGGCGCGGAACTGGACGTCGCCAATCTGGTGCTGCATCTCATAGACGGCAAGACCGAGCGCACGTTCGGCAACACCTGCTGCAACACCACCATCGGGCGCGGCGCGGCGGAAATCTCGATGGACGCTATCCTGCGGGAACGCTACGTCGCGGCGCGCGGACCGCTCAATAACCGCATCGCCCAGCCGCAGATCGGCATCAACCTGATGCAGGTAGGCCACTTTCATAGCGATGGGCGCTCCTTTGCAGACATCCGCGCGGAAATTCAGCGCGCTGGCGACCTCGGCGGCTGGATCGTGTGGATGACCCACGGCGTCGGAGCAGAAACGCACCATCTTTCTATGGATCCCGCCGAACACGAACACCTCATCCACTGGCTGGGCGCGAACCAGGACAGCATCTGGACCGCCCCCCTGGTGGATGTAGCAAAATACGTGCGCCAAACCATCGCCGAACACCCGTAATTCGCTATTCGCTATTCGCTATTCGCATGATCATCGGAGCCTGTCTACTCAAACTCTACCTGCCCGGCGTCTTCTCTCTGAAGGAGAAACGCCACGTGTTGAAGCCGTTGCTGAACGACCTGCGGCGCACCTTCGAGGTCGCCGCCGCCGAGGTGGGGCAGCAAGACACCTGGCAAGCCGCCGAAGTCGCCGTCGTCGCCGTTAGCAACGATGCCGGCCACGTCTACGCCGTGCTGGAAAAGGCCGTGCATTGGATCGAAGAGGAGCGCCCCGACCTCGATATTCAGGATTGGGAGGTCGAGCTACGCTGAAGGTCTCGTCTGACCGCCGACCGCCGGCCGATCTTTTGAGCATCCTGGCGCTCTTCGTTGTCCTGGGCCTTTTCTATATCAGCGTCACGCCGCTCTTTGAGTCCCCCGACGAATCCTCGCACTTGCAGATCATCCGCTATCTGGCGCAATACCGTCGCCTGCCCGCGCCGGTCGTTTTGACGGAACGCATCGCCACGGGGCCAGCCATGGCCGAGTCGCTGCGCTACCACGAGCCGCCGCTCTACTACACGCCGCCGCTGTACCACATCCTCGGCGCGCTCCTCACCGTGTGGACGCCAATGGACGATTTGGAGGCGCGGCTGATTCCCAACCCGGCGTGGGAAGCGGGCTGGTCGCCCCAACGCGACGCCGATCCCTGGAACAAGAACGTCTTCGTCCACCTGCCAGGCGAGACGTGGCAAGACAGCCCCACCATGCGCGCCGCGCTGACCCTGCGCCTGCTTTCGGTTGCATTGGGCTGTGTGATCGTGACTTGCACTTACGCCATCACCCGCGACCTGTGCCCGGCGCGGCGGGCATTGGCGGCGGGCGCGGCGGCGCTGGTCGCGCTCAACCCGCAGTTCCTCGCCCTCTCGGCGGGCGTGACCAACGATCCCATGCTGATCGCCCTGGGCAGCCTGTTTCTGCTGCTGGCGCTGCGGGCGATGGCCCGGCGGGCGGTGTGGCGGACGTGGGCCGCGCTGGGCGCGCTGGTCGGCGTGGGATTGCTCGTCAAGCAGAGCGCGCTGCTGCTCCTGCCGGTTGGCGCGCTGGCGATTCTGGGGCAGGGCGACGCCGGGCGGCTGCCGCCGTGGCGCAAAATTCTGGCGGATGGGCTGGCCTTCGCAATCGGGGCGGGACTCGTAGGCGGCGCGTGGTACGCCTACAACGGACTGACCTACGGCGACTGGTCGGGATTAGCGCCCCACTTCGCCAGCCAGATGCTCCTGGCGCGCTTCGGCCTGCGGGAGGCGACGGCGGTCTTCGAGACTTACTGGGCCGGGTTCGGCTGGGCGCTGCTTTCCGCGCCGGGCTGGTGGTACGGACTGCTGGCCGCGCTCGTGCTGCTGTCCATCGGCGGCGCGGCGCGCTCCGCGGTCAATAGCCACAGAGGGCACAGAGGGCACAGAGAAAAAAAGGAAATCTCTGCGCTCTTTGCGCCCTCTGCGGTGAAAATTCCCCTGCCGGTGTTCACCCGACGCGGCCTGGAGATTCTGGCATCTGCCCTGATTTTGAACCTGCTCTCGCTGGCGCGCTGGGCGCTGGCGACGGGGGCGCCTTACGGGCGATTGCTCTTTCCCGTCCAGGCGGCAATCGCGGTAGGGTTGGCCTGGGGATTGGCGGGATGGCGCCGATTGCACGTTCTGCGCCTGAGCGTGGCCGTGTTGGGCGTGTTCTCGCTGCTGACGCCGTGGACGATCCTGCGCCCGGCGTTTGCCACGCCGCGCGTCAAGGCAATAACGCAAGCGGCGCAGACGGTAGACGCCGCCTTCGCCGATGGGCCGACCCTGCGCGGCTACCAGACCCGCCCCACCGGCGAGACGCTGCGCGCAGGGGATGTCTTGCCCGTCACACTGTACTGGCAAGCCAACGCCGCGCCGCAGCCGCGCTACACCACCTGGATTCAACTCAGCCCGCAGGACGCCACGCGGCGCATCGCCGAGGACAACCGCTGGTTGGGCGGCACGCTCTATCCTACAGACTTCTGGCAGGCCGGCGACGTCATCCGCCAAAACCACACGCTGCGCGTCCCCACCGCGCCGTTCGGATTGTACTGGGCGCGCCTGGGATTGACCACCGAAGACGGTGCGCGCGTCTCCCTCAGCAACGGCGGCGACACAGTGACCCTTGGGCCGTGGCGCATCCGCCCGGAAAACACTCCCACCCCGGACATTCCCTTGACGTATCGCCTGGACGACGGGATCGCACTGGACGGCTACGGCGTCAGCCTGTGCGAGACGCTGGTTCTCACCCTGACCTGGAAAGCGCAGCGCGCGCCCACACAGGATTACGTCGTCTTCGTGCATTGGGTGGACAACGCCGGCGTGATGCTCTCGCAGCATGACGGCCCGCCAGCAAGCGGCCGCTACCCGACCTCGTGGTGGCTGCCGGGCGACGTCATCCCCGACGCCTTTCAATTGCCGCTGCCAGACTCAGTGCCGCCGCCCACGGTCATCCTGCGGGTGGGAATGTACCTCCCCGCCATCGGAACGCGCCTCCCCCTCTACGACGCCGCCGGCGTCCGACTCCCCGACGACATGGCCGTCTGGCAAATTCCCCTGTCGGACGTAACATGTGCCCACTAACACTCGTCAAACGTCAAACGAGATCTGACATTTGACGTTTGACGTTTGACGTTTGACGTTTGACGTTTCACGAAACACGCCTTGCCTTTAATCCCGCCCTGAGTAAAATATTGGCCTATGGGTGCAGTGGATGAGGTCAAAGAACGTTTAGATATTGCGGAGTACATCGGACGGCACATCCAACTCCAAAAATCGGGGCGCTATTTCAAGGGGTTGTGTCCTTTCCATACGGAGAAAACCCCTTCGTTCTTCGTCTTCCCGGATCGACAAAGCTGGCACTGTTTCGGCTGCAACAAAGGCGGCGACATCTTCACCTTTGTGATGGAATTTGAGGGGCTGGACTTCCGCTCGGCCCTGGAAGAACTGGCGCGTCGGGCGGGGGTGGAGCTGAAGCCGCTCACGCCGGAGCAGGTGGAGGCCGAGACCGAGGCGGAACGGCTGCGCGGATTGCTGAACGCGGCAACGGAGTATTACCACACGCTGCTGCTCACTGCGCCTCAGGCGGCCCACGCCCGCGAGTATCTCAAGAAGCGCGGCTTTACCCGCGAAACCTTGGATACTTTTCGCCTGGGGTACAGCCTCGAAAGCTGGGATGCGGCGCGCACCTATCTGACAGGCAAAGGCTACAACGTCGCCGAACAGGTGCAGGCGGGGATGTTGGTGCAAAAAGAGGAAAATCCAGACGGCGATTTGCACGGCACGTATGACCGCTTCCGCGACCGCATCATGATCCCGATTTGCGACCGGCGGGGGCAGGTCATCGCTTTTGGCGGGCGCGTCCTCAATCCAGAGGCGCAGCCCAAGTACCTGAACTCGCCGCAGACTTTGCTTTTTGACAAAAGTAAAGTACTCTTTGGCTACCATCTCGCCGGCCAGGCCATCCGCAACGCCGACGCGGTGGTGATCGTCGAAGGCTACATGGACGTGATGATTCCCTATCAGGCCGGCTACCAGAACGTCGTCGCGCCGATGGGGACGGCGTTGACGGAAGCGCACCTTAAACAACTGCAACGGCTGACACAACGATTCATCCTGGCGCTCGATCCCGACGCGGCCGGCGTCCACGGCACCTTACAAGGGCTGGAAACGGCGCGCGCGACGTTGGAACGCGAATGGGCGCCGGTGTTCGATCCACGCGGACTGGTGGGCTACGAGGGCCGGCTGAAAGCCGACATCCGCGTGGCCGTATTGCCAGACGGTTTGGACCCAGATGAATTGATCCTGAAAAACCCGCAACGGTGGGAAGCGTTGATCGCCCACTCACAACCGATTGTGCGGTTTTATTTCCAGCAACTCTTAAAACAGGAAAACCCCAACGAACCCAAGGGGAAAGCCCGCATCGTGGACGCGATGCTGCCGCTGCTGGGCGACATCGCCAACGGCGTCGAGCGCGAAGCCTACGTCCAGGAAGTGGCGCTGCGTCTGGGGCTGGATGCGCGCGCCCTGCTGGATCGCTTGCGGGCGCGGGAACGCGCGCAGGCGATCCGCCAGCAAGCCGCGATTGCCGCGCCGGAGCGCGCAACGCGGGCCGCCGACATGCAGGCGCACGCGCTCGGCATCCTGATGCGCTACCCGGATTTGCTGGCGCAGGTGGACGCTCAATTACAAACAGAGAGTCTGGAACAGGTCAACGACGAGGACTTTTCTTCAACCTACCGCCTGGTCTGGTCCGCCTGGCTGGAAATGGGCGAGCAGCCGGAATTAGAGTTGGGGGATGTGCTGCCGCCGGATCTAGTGGAACAGGTTCATCAATGGATCACGCTGACGCTCCCGGAAATGTCCCCGGAGCAATTGCAGCGAGATGTCACGCGCACTATCTTGCGCTTGCGCGAGAAGCACTTGCGGGAAATGTTAACGGAAACGCAGAATTTGGTCGCTGAGGCGCAAGTTGAGGGGGATCTCAAGGGCACGCCCTATGTAAAGACCCTGCTCGACCTTTCAGACGCATTGCGCCATATCCAAATTGCCCTGGCGCGCTAAGGCGCGCCAGAATTTACTGTACGAAGGAGGAGTGATGTCAACTCGGCAGCAGACCGCGCGTCGGGCACATCAGGCTGAGGATGAGCCGTGGAACAACGACGAGGAAGAAGACAACGACGAACCGGAAGTAACCGCCACGGTTGAGGATTTTAATGTGAGCGAGGGAGTCGAAGAGGAGGAAGAGGAGGAAGAGGAAGATGTCCTCGATTGGCAAAAAGAGGAGCCGTCCCCCGATGATCTGGAACAAATCGAGGAAGAGTTTACCGAACCGGAAATCGCCGTTGATCTGGTGGACGATCCGGTCAGAATGTATCTGCGCGAAATCGGGCAAGTAGACCTCTTGGAACCCCACCAGGAAGTCTGGATCTGCATTATCCGCGAAGCGGCTGATGAATTAGATGCCCTGAGTGAAACGATCTCCGAAGCCGACGCTCACACCTTCAAAGAAAGTGTGCTGGAACTCTATAAAGAAGCCCGCTTTGTCTGGGGGGAGGCGCAGCGTCTGGCAAAACCCCACAACCTGACCCTGTTGTCGCCGGCAGAATTTCTGGCCGAAGTAGTATACCAACAACAGACCCTGCTCGCCGAACAGCCATCGCTTCTTTACGCGCTGATGGGACCGAATCAGTGGGGCGACGATCCTCAATGGCGACCTATCATCTTGAATTTGCTGAAGTCGGCCATTTCCCTGTACCTCCTGCGTCCCGAAGTCGTGGAATTTATCCACCAGAAGACACTGGACGGGCCGCGCTGGCCGACGGTCACACAGGTTGCCAACCAGCTTCCCTCCATCGCCGACATGTACGACTGGTGGAAGCAGGTGGAGATGCTGGCCGCCGAGGCGCAGAAGATGTTGGTGCGCGCCAACCTGCGGCTGGTCGTCAACATCGCCAAGCGCTACGTCGGGCGCGGCGTCTCGTTCCTGGACTTGATTCAGGAGGGCAACATCGGCCTGCTGCGCGCGGTGGAGAAGTTCGACTTCACACGGGGCTACAAATTCTCCACCTACGCCACCTGGTGGATTCGTCAGGCCATCAGCCGCGCCATCGCCGACCAGGCGCGCACCATCCGCATCCCCGTGCATATGGTGGAGACGATCAACCGCCTGATGCGCGTGCAGCGGCGGATGATGCAGGAGTTGGGGCGCGATCCCACGCTGGACGAGTTGGCGCTGCAAATGGACGTGATGGAGCCGGAGGACGTGAAAGCCGTTCTCAAGGCGCGCGCCGACGACATTCCCCTGTCGCCGCTCATGGAGCGCAAGCTGCGGCGGGCGATGGCGAAAGTGCGCCGGATCATCAGCATCTCGCAGGAGCCGATGTCGTTGGAAAGCCCCGTCGGGGCGGAGGACAACAGCGAGCTGTCGGACTTCATCGAAGACGAGAACCTGCCCGGCCCGATGGACGCCACATCCACGCAGATGTTACGCGAGCAACTGCAAAACATCCTGAGCGAGCTGGGCAAGCGCGAGCGCGAAGTGCTCGAAATGCGCTTCGGGCTGCGCGACGGGCGGCCCCACACGCTGGAAGAAGTGGGGCAGGCCTTCCATGTCACCCGCGAGCGCATCCGGCAGATCGAATCGAAGGCGCTGCGCAAATTGCGCCATCCTGGACGCAGCCGCAAACTGCGAGATTTTTTGACTTAAATGAATTTCAACGCAAAGGCGCAGAGACGCAGAGGCGCAAAGAACTTTTAATTTTTCCTTTGCGTCTTTGCGTCTTTGCGTTAATTTTTTAAACGGAAGGTATTTACCCTTGACGTCTGACCCTATCGCCTGGGAACAAATCGAAGCGCTGTTGCACCGCGTGCAGAAGCCGGCGCGCTATGTGGGCGGCGAGTACAACGCCGTTCACAAACCGTGGGAGTCCGTCGCCACGCGCGTGTGCCTGGCTTTTCCCGACGTGTACGAGCTGGGGATGTCCAACTTTGCGTTGACGATCTTTTACGATCTGCTCAACGCGCAGTCGGACGTGTTGGCCGAGCGCGCCTATCTCCCCGCGCCGGACATGATGGCGCTGATGTGCGAGGCCGGGCTGCCGCTTTACACGCTCGAAAGCTATCGCCCCGTCGCCGCGTTTGACATCCTCGCCATCAGCGCGGCCTACGAGCAGCTTTTCACCAATGCGCTGACGCTGCTGGACATGGCCGGGCTGCCCATCCGCAGCGCCGACCGCAACGCCTCCCACCCACTGATCGTGGGCGGCGGGCACGGCACGTTCAACCCGGAGCCGATCAGCGATTTCTTCGACGTGTTCGTCATCGGGGAAGCAGAGGAGGCGCTGCCCGCGCTCGTGGCGGCGTGGCATGTGACCCGCGATTTGCCGCGTGAGGATCGCCTGCGCGCGCTGCTGCCCATCGCCGGACTGTACGTGCCGCGCTTCTACCGCCCGCACTACACCGCCGCCGGCGCGCTGGCCGCGCTCGACCCCACCGACCCCGCCGCGCCGCCGGCCGTTCGCAAGCGCATCCTCCCCACCCTGCCGCCGACGCCGGTGCGCCAGCTTGTCCCCAACGTGGACACGACGCACAACCGCGCCGTGGTGGAAATCCAACGCGGCTGCACGCGCGGCTGCCGCTTCTGCCAGGCCGGGATCATCACGCGCCCCATCCGCGAGCGACCCGTCGCCGAGAGCGTGCAGGCCGCCGCCGACATCGTACACGCCACCGGCTACACCGAAGTCGCCCTGCTGTCGCTTTCGTCCGCCGACTACTCGGACATCCGCCTGCTGCTGGAACAACTGGCGGCGCGCTTTGCCGGGCAGCACGTCTCCGTATCGCTGCCGAGCCTGCGCATTGACTCCTTCTCCGTCGAGCTGGCCGACATGCTCTCGCAGGGCCGCCGTTCCGGGTTCACCTTCGCGCCCGAAGCCGGCGCGGACACGCTGCGTTACCGCATCAACAAGGCCATCAGCACCGAGAGCCTGCTGCAAGTGGCCGAGGACGTGTTCACGCGCGGCTGGCGCACGCTCAAGCTCTACTTTATGCTGGGGCTGCCGGGCGAGACCGACGACGACATCGCCGCCATCATTGACCTGGCGCAGCAGGTGCGCGGGATCGGGCGGCGCATCGGCGGGCGCAAAACGGAAGTCCACGTCAGCGTGAACACCTTCGTCCCCAAGCCGCACACCGTCTTCCAATGGGAGCCGCTGGCCCCTGCCGACTTCGTCGAGCGGCGGCAGATGATGCTGCGAGACCGGCTGCGCGGACGTGGCCTGGCACTATCGTGGAACCGCTACGAATCCACCCGCCTGGAAGCGCTGCTGGCGCGCGGCGACCGCCGCCTCAACGCCGTCGTCGAGCGCGCCTGGCAGTTGGGCGCGCGCTTCGACGCCTGGGACGAATGGCGGAATCCGCAAGCGTGGGAGCAAGCCTTCGACGAAGCGCACGACGCCAGCTTTGCTTCGGCTGAAGCGATGCTAGACTTCTACCTTTACCGCAGCCGTCCCACCGACGAGACGCTGCCGTGGGAACACCTGCAAAGCGGGGTGGAGAAACGCTTTTTGCAGCGCGACTACCAGCGCAGCCAGATTGGGGAACTGCTGGCGGACTGCCGGGAAGGGTGTCACGCCTGTGGGATTTTGCAGAATTATCCGGGGTTGTGGACGGACGAGTGGGCGTGTCCGGGCGGCGAGTAGTGAGTTAAACAACTCTATTTACAATTACCGCATAACATAATTATGGCAGCAAAGTCATCCATAGCGCGTCTACGACCAAAATTACAATCAGTATTCGGTCTGCTTAACTCAACCGATGACACCGAGATCCGAAACATCCTGAGCCAGACAGATCAACTCTTGCTTGAATTGGCGCGACATTTCGGTTCTAACCGTGCAGGATGGGAAGGCACGGGACTCGATCTTACGTGGTACCCTGCCGGTCAAGTTGAAATCAGCAGTTTCGTTGGAACAAGATTAGATGGTAATCACTGTGTAGATTTTATAGTATCCCTGACACCCAATTGGGCCTATGACGACTTTCCCATAGAGTCTGCCTGGGAGATCGAGGCCGAAATAGAGGCAGATTGCCAACATGAGGTTTACTGTGGATGTATGCATATTGTCCATAGATTACCTACTGTTTGCAAGACACATCCTATTGATGCTGCAATAGCGTTACGCGATATGACTACCGAACTCCTACAATTGGGGAAAGATGAACCCCTCGAATTCTGGCTGCACTTGGCAGGTGAGTGACGCTTACAATCGGTGAATCACCAAATTACGAATTACGAATGGAAAGCAATCTGTGAAAATCTTGCCTGTAGACGACTCCAAAATCCAAAATCCAAAACCTGTGATGAGCGAAGCGAATCCATCCAAAATCCAAACCCGCCAGCGAATCACCTTCGCCACAGCCAAAACGCTGGCTTACGTCTCCGTGCTGGAACTGGGTCTGGTCTGGGAGCACGCACTGCGGCGGGCCGGTGCGCCGGTCAAGTACAGTCAGGGCTTCAATCCACGCCCCAGGATGCACTTCGCGGCCCCGCTGCCGGTGGGCTGCGGTTGTGAGGCGGACTTGCTCGATGTGTGGCTGACGGAACCCTGGCCGGCGGCAGAGACAATGGCGGCCTTACAGGGCAAGACGCCGCCGGATTTGACAGTGGTGGCCGTCGCGGACGTGCCGCCGGACGAACCGGCGCTCTCCGAGCAACTGGTCGCCGCCGAGTACCGCGTCTGGCTGCGCGACGTGACTCAGGCGGATGTGGCCGCCGCCGTCGCCGCCTTTTTGGAGGCCGACGCCGTGTCGCAGCCGAAGCGCGGCGGTAAACACAAGGGGATGCCCTACGATTTGCGTCCGCTGGTGCAGGTCTTGGAAGTCAGACCGGCGCCCGTGCCCTGGATCGGACTGTGGATGCGCCTGGAGGCGCGGGTCGGAGCCACCGGTCGCCCGGACGAGGTGCTGAAGGCGTTAAAATTGGCCGATAGTCCGCGCCGGTGTACCCGCGAGCGGCTCATCCTGGAAATGCCCGCGCCAGGCGCAGATGAAGGCAAAGATTTGTCAACGGATTCAACGGATTGAAACGGATTTTTGATCCTGCCATTCCGTAAATCCTGTTATCTTCGCAGGAGGCAACATGACACAGCGAGAATTTTTTAATACGCCCAAAGACTCCTATCCCTCAGACACCACCGATGAATCCGCCTTTAAAGGTAAGACGGCGGATATGCTCTCATTGGGCGCGCTGATCACCGGGCTGATGGTGGTGCTCTCGTGTGTGACCGGCGGAGGGGCGATCTACTGCCTACCGTTGATCCCGATTGGTCTGGGGATAAGCGCGCTGTTGATGAAACGCAACGCCGTGGACCAGAATCGCACCCAGATGTGGGCTTTGGCCGGGTTGGGATCAGGCCTGGTCATCATCGTGCTGGCCGTGTTGAGCCTGATTTGCTTCGCGGCGATGATCGTGTGGCTTGCGGCCAGTACCAATGGGTATTAGAAGTGTGGTATCATAACCCTCCTAAAATTGGAACGCAGATTTGCGCTGATTTACGCAGATAAGTTAAAAATCAGCGTTCATCCGCGTGCATCTGCGTCCAGTATTTTTTACTCGTTACAGGACGCAGTAATGACGGATACAATGACTTCATCGGGTAAAACACCGACGGCAACCGGCGCGTTGACGCAGGCCGGCGTGTTGGTGATTGCGGCGTACATCGCCGCGCAGATGCTGGCCGACATCGGCAGCCTCAAGATCGCGTGGGTGGCCGGGTTCAGCATTGACGGCGGCACGTTTGTCTACCCGCTCACGTTCACGCTGCGGGATATGGTGCATAAGCTGCTGGGGCGCAAGGCCGCGCGCACGTTGATTGTGGCGGCGGCGGTGATCAACCTGCTGATGGCCGCTTACTTCCTGTTCCTCAGCGGTCTGAAACCCGATCCAACGTGGAGCTTGCCAGGCGTCGCGTCGGCGCAGGCCGCCTTTGCCGCCATCCTCAGCCCGGCGTGGCGCATCGTGCTGGCGAGCATCGCCGCCGAGGTCGTCAGCGAGCTGCTGGACACGGAGTTGTATCACCTGTGGGTCACGCGCGTGACGCGGCGGCAGCAGTGGGCGCGGGTGCTGGTCAGCAACAGCGTCAGCGTGCCGGTGGACAGTCTGGTTTTCTGCTGGCTGGCGTTTGGCGGGCTGCTGCCGGCGGCGGCCGTGTGGTCTATTTTTTGGGCCAACGTGCTGGTCAAAGGCTTAACAACGTTAGTCAGTTTACCGGGGATTTACCTGGTGCCAGAACGAGGAGAGGCATGAACGAATTAACGAATAGCGAATTAGCGAATGGCGAATCGGCGAATGATGAGGCGATTGCGCCGATTTTAGAGGAAGAAACCGCTTTGTCGGATTCTGTATCGGTGATTGAGGCGTTTCTGGCCGAATCGGGGGGCGAAGTCGTTACGGAAGGGGAGGAAGCGGCGGATTGGCGGGACGCGCCGCTGCCGGAAGGCCACCAATCGGGGTTCGTCGCCGTCATCGGCCGCCCTAGCGTGGGGAAGTCCACCCTGGTCAACGCACTGGTGGGGCAGAAGGTGTCCATCGTCTCGTCCAAATCGCAGACGACCCGCACGCGCGTCTCCGCCATCCTCACCGCGCCGGAGTATCAACTGATCTTCATTGACACGCCGGGCATCCACAAAAAGACGCCGCACAAGCTCAACAAATTGATGGTGGAGCAAGCTGTGTCGGCGATCCCGGACGCGGACGTGATTTTGTTCGTGGTGGACGTGAGCCGGCTGCCTTACGAGGAAGACGAGATGATCGCCGCGCTGCTCCGCGAGAAGGCGGAGAAACGCCCGGTGTTCTTCGTGCTGAACAAGATGGATCGGCTGCCCATGCACCGGGCCAAGCAGAACATCGAAAGCTACTGGGCCTTGCTGCCCAGCTATGCCGATTCCATCCCCGTGAGCGCGCTGAACGGCACGAATCTGCCGCTGCTGCGCGATCACATCCTCACCCGCATTCCAGAAGGCCCGCGCTACTATCCCGGCGACCAAATCACCGATCAAACCGAGCATCAAATTGCCGGGGAACTGATCCGCGAAGCGCTGTTGCGCAACACCTATCAGGAAGTCCCCCACTCCCTGGCCGTGCTGGTAGAAGATTACGAAGAACGCGACAACGGCGTGCTGTACATCGCGGCCACGTTGTGGGTAGAGCGAGACTCGCAGAAGCCGATTCTCATCGGTAAGGGGGGCGAGCGCCTCAAGACCATTGGTTCGGCGGCCCGCCGTGAGTTGGAGCGGTTCGTCGGGGGGAAAGTGTTCCTGGACCTGTGGGTGAAGGTCAAGCCCAAGTGGCGGGATGAAACCGCGCGGCTACGCGAGTTGGGCTTTAAATAAAATATTTCGCGCGCGGCTCCGCCGCGCGAAAATATTTAAAAAGACTATGCAGTCAACACTTCCACGCCATCGTGCGTGACGCGCACCGTGTGTTCCCACTGCGCCGAGAGCTTGCCGTCCGCCGTCACCGTCGTCCAGCCGTCCTCAAGCGTGCGCGCCTCGTAAGTACCCACGTTGATCATCGGTTCGATGGTGAAGACCATGTTGGGGGTCAAGCGCACGCCCTGCCCCGGCTGGCCGTAGTGCATCACGTCGGGCGGCTCGTGGAACTTCAAGCCTGTTCCATGCCCTACCATCGCCCGCACCACCGAATAGCCGTGGCCCTCGGCGTGCTGCTGAATCGCGTGGCCGATGTCGCCGAGGGTGTTCCCCGGTTTCACCTGCGCAATGCCCAAATTGAGACACTCGCGGGTCACATCCACCAGGCGGCGCGCCTCCGGGGTCACCTCGCCGATCAAGAACATCCGGCTGGTATCGCCGTAATACCCATCCAAAATGGTGGTCACGTCTACGTTGAGGATGTCGCCCTCACGCAAAATGATGTCGGGCGCGGGAATCCCGTGGCAGATTTGCTCGTTAATGGAGGTACACGTGCTTTTGGGGAAGCCCCGGTAGTTCAAGGGGGCGGGCACGGCGCCGGCGGCCACCGTCAGATCGTACACCCACTGGTCGATCTGCTCGGTGCTGATGCCGGGGCGGATGTCCGGCGTGATACGGTCGAGGATGTCGCGGGCCAGGTGACTGCTCTTGCGGATACCATCAATTTGCGCCTCCGTCTTGATGATGATTTCGCGCCGCTGCGACTTCGCTTCTTGCCGGTACATACCGGCCAGATCGTCCAGAATACTCCCTTGATGCGCCTTCTGGCGCTGAAAAAGTTTACTGCGTGTTGTTTTGTTCACTGGATAACCCTCGATGGTTTAGAAATAGGAAATGGGAAATGAGAAATGAGTGAAATGTCCCTCAATTCTTAATTTGGGATTCTTGATCGTTTGCAACTGCGCGCCGGCGGGCTTCCCAGAAAGCGGCCCGGTAGGCGTCAAACGCGCCGGATAGAATCGCGGCGCGACATTCCTTGATGATCGTCAGCATCGTGTGCAGGTTGTGGAGGCTCAACAGGGTCGCCGCCAGCATCTCCTGGGCCACGATGAGGTGGCGGACGTAGGCGCGGCTGAAATTTTGGCAGGTGTAGCACGCGCAGGTTGCGTCAATCGGCGTGGGATCGTCGGCGAAGCGGGCGTTGCGCATGTTGAACTTGCCGGTGCGCAGCAGCGCCTGCCCGTTGCGCGCCACGCGCGTCGGCAGCACGCAATCGAAGATGTCCACCCCACGCGCCACGCCCTCGACCAGGTCTTCCGGCGTCCCGACGCCCATCAGATAACGCGGCTTGTCCGCCGGCAGCGCGGGCAACGTCACATCGAGAGTGGCGTGCATTTCCGCCTTCGTCTCCCCCACCGACAACCCGCCGATGGCGTAGCCAGGGAAGTCCAGGGCGACCAAGAAGCGCGCGCTTTGCTCGCGCAAATCGGGGAAGATGCCGCCCTGCACGATGCCGAACAAGGCTTGATCGGGACGGGTGTGGGCCGCTTTGCAGCGCTCGGCCCAGGCGTGCGTGCGGCGCAGCGCCCTGACGTTGTACTCATAATCCGTGGGCGGCGCGCACTCGTCCAGCACCATTGCAATGTCGGCGCCCAAGTTTTGCTCCACCCGCATCACCTGCTCCGGCGTGAAGCGGTGCCGCCGCCCATCAATGTGCGAGCGAAACGTCACGCCTTCGTCGTCAATGGTGCGCAATGAGGTTTTCCCCGACGCCTCCCCCCGCGTCCCGGCCAGGCTGTAGACCTGAAAACCGCCGGAATCGGTCAACATCGGTCCGCTCCATCCCATAAAATGGTGCAAGCCGCCCAGCGCCGCGACGCGCTCATCGCCGGGGCGCAAATACAGGTGATAGGTGTTTGCCAGCACCAGGATCGCGCCGACTTCGTGCAACTGGCGCGGCGTCAGCGACTTGACGGTCGCCTGCGTCCCCACCGGCGCGTAGATTGGCGTCGGCAACGGGCCGTGCGCGGTGTGGAAAACGCCAGCGCGCGCAGCCCCATCGGTGGCGTGCAATTCAAAGGTGAACAGGCTCATCACGATTCCATCCCAATGAGGTGTATCATACCACAACCTGTAGGGTGTCCAAATCCCCTGTGGTTGCTCCCTATCAACGGCGTGGTATACTGGGGGACGTTTGAATTTCAAGCGGAGGGAAAACCATGGTGAACGCTGAATTGCTAGAAATCTTGCGCTGCCCCTATTGCGTCAGCGGGGAGACGCGCCGCAAGGACAAAGACGATCCGGGCTGTCTGGACTTGGTCTGCGAGGATAGCTGGCTGGTGTGTCAGGATTGCGGGCGGAAATACCCAATCCGGGAAAGCATCCCGGTGATGTTGATTGAGACGGGTGAAAAGTGGTTATCTACCCCAGTAGAGCGACTGCCGGTGCCCCCCCCGGACGAAGACTGATGTTCACTACCAAGTCGAATAGTGTGGTCATTGCATTGAGCGCGGCAGGTGTTCTATTCATCCTCTTGGGATTGATCGCCCTGGCGCTGCCCACTCCACAAGAGGGGATGCTCGTCTTACAGTTAGACGGCGACCACACTTTGTATTCTATGGATGTAGCCGGAACTTTCGCCATCGGATTAGGGATGATCCTGACATGGTTGAGCGGAAAGTGTTGGACGCGGCAGTTGCGCGTCTGACACCTGCGCCCGGCACGTATGCTTTAGAATTACATCTTTCCCAGCCCGCCACGCTCCAAGTCGGCGCGCTGGGACTTTGGCAGTTCCCGGTCGGATTTTACATCTACGTGGGTAGCGCGTGGGGGCCTGGCGGCCTGGCGGCGCGCGTCGGACGTCACCTGCGCGGCGCTGGCAAGCAACACTGGCATATTGACATCCTACGTCCGTATGCTTCCCCCACAGCGATTTGGGCGACCCGGCAAACGCACTGCGAATGTGCCTGGGCTGCCCTTCTCCTGCAATCACCAGGGGCGCGCGTGATAGTTCCTCGTTTCGGCGCCTCGGATTGCAAGTGCGTTGCGCATCTCATCTATTGGAGCGCGGAGGCGGCAAGCAGTCCCCTGTTGTCCGCTGCCTCCATCCAGATAGAATTGAGAGAGCAATCCATTTAGAAGTTATTGCCCATCATTGCAAGCTGAGGGACATCCATCACTGTGTCCCTCAGCTTGTGCTATAATGAAACTGATACACACCACCCAGGAGGTGTTCTTTGGCAATTGCAGTAACCCGCATCCTAGAACGACAGCAAAGCCCTCCCCTACCCCATGCCCAGGGGGAAGAACGCACCCCCATCACCGGCGAAGAACTGGCGGCCATGGGTGATATTGGCCCGTCTGAACTCATTGCAGGAGAAATTATCCGTATGAACCCCACCGGCTATTTACATGGCATCGTTGAAAGTAATTTTGGCAGAACCCTGGGAAATTTTGTGGCCGTTCACCCCATAGGTCGCGTCCTCGTCGGTGAGGTAGGTCTCTACATTGCCCGCCGCCCGGATACGGTGCGTGCTGCCGACGTCGCTTTCATCTCTAACGCGCGTATGGCGCAGGTGAAATCACGTTCTTACCTTGATGTGGCGCCTGAACTCATCGTCGAAATTATGTCGCCAGACGACCGCTGGAGCGCCGTGATGGAAAAACTCGGCGAGTATTTCAAGGTGGGCGTGCAGCAAGTATGGATTGCCGACCCGGATTCAAATAGCATGTACGTTTATCACAGTCTGACGGACGTAGAACACCTCACGATGGAGAATACGCTCACTGGCGGCGATATTCTGCCCGGCTTCGCCGCACCGGTCAGGGACTTTTTCTTAACCGATTGATGTTTTTTATCGTCAAACAGCAATGCCATCATTTTTTGGCTATCGGATTACAAGACTAACGACCATCAGACCATTTTCGGAGGAACCAACCATGAATGTGACGTTTACCCTCAACCACGCCTCACACACTTTTAGCACTACGCCCAACGAAACCCTCTTTCACCTGCTGCGGCGCAGCGGCATCACCAGCGTCAAATTCGGCAGCGAGGACGGCGCGGACGGGTACAGCGCCGTGCTGCTGGACGGCAAGCTCTGCAACAGCGTGGTTATCCTGGCCGCACAGGTCAACGGAAAAGAAGTGCTCACCGTCGAAGGATTGAGCGGCCACCAGCATCCCGGCTGGAACCCCAAAGACGAGCTGCACCCGCTCCAGCGTGCTTTCATCGAGACCGGCGCGATCCAGAGCGGCTACGACACCCCCGCGCTCATCCTCGCCGGCAAGTCCCTGCTCGACCGCAATCCAAACCCCACCGAGGCTGAGGTGCGTGACGCCATCAGCGGCATCGTCTCCCGCGAGACCGGTCACGCCAAGCCCGTGCAGGCGATTTTGCTGGCGGCCAAGTACATGCAAGATGCAGGAAGCAAGAGGCAGGACGCAGGAAGCAAGAATCCAAATTCGCAATTCGCAATTCGCAATTCGCAATTCATTGTCGTCGGTCAATCCCTCCCCAAAGTGGACGCGCCCAAGCTGGCGCAGGGGAAGGCGGCGTTTGTGGCGGATTTCGAGCGGCCGGGGATGCTGTACGCGAAGATTCTGCACAGCCCGCACGCCCACGCGCGCATCACGGCGATAGATACGAGCCGCGCCGAAGCGCTGCCGGGCGTCCACGCGGTGTTGTGCTACCAGAACGTGCCGCGCGTCGTTTTCTCGACGGCGGGGCAGTCGTATCCCATCCCCGGCCCGCTGGATTACGTGAGCTTCGACACGAAAGTGCGTTACGTGGGCGACCGGGTGGCCGCCGTGGCCGCTGAGACGCCGGAGATTGCGGAGCACGCGCTGACCCTCATCCAGGTAGAATACGAAGTGCTGCCGCCTGTCCTGAGCCTGGATGCGGCGATGGCCGAGGGCGCGCCCGTCATCCACGATCAGTCGGATTACGTCAACTTTGGCGATAGCGACCCGACCAAAAACCTCGTCGCCAAAGTCCGCATTGACATCGGCGACGTGGACGCGGCGTGTACGCAGGCCGACTACGTCTTTGAAACCGAGGTCGAGACGCAGAAGATGAAACACGTCCCGCTCGAACCCTGGGTCACACTGACCTATTGGGACGAGGACGACCGGCTCGTCATCCTGACCTCGACGCAAGTGCCGTTCCATGTCCGCCGCATCCTCGCGCCGGTGCTGGGGTTGTCGGAGGGGCAGATGCGCGTCATCAAGCCGCGCGTCGGCGGGGCGTTCGGCAACAAACAGGAAATCTACGAAGACATCCCCGCGCACCTCACCATCGCCACGGGCCGGCCGGTGCGGCTGGAGTTGACCCGCGAGGAGCAGTTCATCTACACCACCACCCGCCACCCGATGCGTGTGAAGTTCCGCGTGGGTGTGCAGAAAGATGGGACGATGGTCGCCCAGGACATGCGCGCGTGGAGCGACACCGGCGCGTATGGCGGCCACGGGCTGACGGTGCTCGGCAATACCGGGCACAAGACGCTGCCGATTTACAACACGCCCAACGTCCGCTTCTGGGGCGAGACGTACACGACAACCCGCCCGCGCGCCGGCGCGTATCGCGGCTACGGCGTGACGCAGGGCGTCGTCGCCACCGAGACGCTACTGACCGAGATCGCGGTCAAGCTGGGGATGGATCCGCTGGACTTCCGCCTGAAGAACATCATCGAACCGCACAGCGAGAACATTATGAGCAAGGCGTGGAGCGAGGGCCGCGAGGCAAAGGGTGAGATGATCGAGACGTGCGCGCTCCGCGAGGCCGCTGCGCAGGGGGCCGCTGCCGTCGGCTGGCGCGAGAAGTACGGCAACCCGGCCTGGCGCGCAGTCCCCGGCAAACCGCATCTGCGGCGCGGCATCGGCGTGGCGTTCCTGATGCAAGGCTCCGGCATCCCCAACCTGGACATGGCTGCCGCCAGCATCAAAATGAACGACGACGGCAGCTTCAACGTCCACATCGGCGCGACCGACCTCGGCACCGGCTCCGACACTGTCTTGGGTCAGATCGCCGCCGAGGTCATCGGCTGCACGCTCGACAAGCTCATCATCCGCTCGTCCGATACCGACGTGACGCCCTTCGACAAAGGCGCGTATGCGTCCAGCACCACCTACATCAGCGGAGGGGCCGTGGCCCGCGCTGCCGAAGAGGTCGTCCGCCAGATCAAGGCCGTCGCCGAAGACATGACCGGCGTGCCCGCCGACGACATCACCCTGCGTCACAACCGCGCCTGGCTCACCCCGCCACCCCTAACTCCTAACTCGCAACTCGCAACTTCTGACTCTCTATCTTTCCGTGACATCGCCATCTACTCCCTGCACCAGAGCAACCAGCATCAAATTATGGGGACGGCCTCGTACCTCAGCCCGGTCAGCCCACCGCCCTTCGCCGCGCAGTTCGCCGAAGTGACCGTGGACATCGAGACGGGGCAGGTGACATGCGACCGGCTGCTCATCGCGCTGGATTCCGGCGTCATCGTCAACCCGCTCACGGCGGGCGGGCAGGCCGACGGCGGAATGCACCAGGCGCTCGGCTACGCCCTCACCGAAGAGCTGATCTACGACGAGGAGGGGCGCACCGTCAACCCGCGCTTCGACGACTACCGCGTCTTCCGCGCCGACGAGACGCCGCCGCTGGAGACGATCTTCGTGGAAAGCTACGAGCCGTCGCATCCTGTCGGCGTCAAATCCGTAGCCGAGATCGTCGTCAACGGCGCGGCCCCGGCCATCCTCAACGCCATCTACGACGCGACGGGCGTGATGATGAAGCAAACGCCGGTCACGCCGGAGCGGGTGTGGCGGGCGCTGCAAACGATGGCCGAGTGATAATCCTGTGCGAAAGGCGCTACTCATCAACGGGGGTGATCCATGTTTCTGATACTTGAAATACCGATGTTAATTGGCGGTCTCTATGCACTGATTGCCGGCAAACTCACTCCATCAAAGGGACTACGACTTCAAGGAAGGCGCGCGCGTATTATAGGGCTCTTTCTCATAGCCCCATTACCGCTCACTTTGATAAGTGGATTGGTTCTTGGAATATTCATAGCCGCAAATGGCTTGGATAGCTCCATTTTTCAGGCTGTCACAATAATTGTAGAGGTTTTGTTGACACTGGTATGTCTGGCCGTAGCAGGCATTCTTGCATCAGATGCCAAGCCGTCCAATCCCCCCAAGCTTAAAGGATAAAAGTATGCCAACGGCACTACGAATTGGCTCATATTATTTCTTCTTTTACGCAGACGAAGGCACTGAACCACCCCATATTCATGTAAAGCGCGAGAACAAAATTGCCAAATTCTGGCTGGCGCCGGTCAGGCTGCAACACAGCGGGAGATTCAATCGGCAAGAGATAGGACGTATACAGAAATTGGTGGAAGAGTATCAAGAACACCTGTTAGGAGAGTGGAATGAATACTTTAGAGAGTGAAGTTCACCAGGCGCGGGCTGAAAACGTTACTGTAATCAGCGATACCCTAACCGTGGATTTGACAGATGGGCGCACGGTTGCAGCGCCGCTCGCATGGTATCCCCGATTACTCCACGGCACAGCCGCAGAACGTAACCATTGGGAGTTGCTTGGCGACGGGGAAGGAATCCATTGGCCGGATCTGGACGAAGATCTCAGCGTCGCCGGCATTTTGTTAGGGCGTCCTTCGGCGGAAAGTCAACGTTCTTTACAACGATGGCTAGAACAACGCGCCGCACAATCCCGAACGGGGCAATTATCGGCCAATATGCCATTTCAGCCAACCTTGACGCCACAATTAGCGAGCTAACTCAGAAAGGAGTCTCCCATGACCCTATCCACCACCGGCCTGCATCTTGCGGCCGACGCGATGATTGATCTTCACCTGCACACGCTCTACAGCGACGGACGCTGGACGCCAGAAGCGTTGCTCGATTATCTGCGCCAGGAGCACTTTGCGCTGGCCGCGATTACCGATCATGATCGCGTGAATACAGCCGCGAACATTCAACGCCTGGCGCTGGAAAAGCACCTGCCCGTGCTCGTGGGGGCGGAACTGTCGTCTGCCTGGAAAGGCGAGCTGGTAGACCTGCTCTGCTTCGGGTTTGACCCCGACCAGAACGCCTTGAGCGACCTGGCTCAAGACTTGTTGCGCCGTCAACAGGAGAATACCCGCCGGGCTTATGAATACGTGCAGCAGCAGGGACTCACGCTGCCCCCCAACGCGCTGCCGGCCTTCCTGGAAAAACCCAGCGCGGAACAATTGCACGCCCTGATCGCCTGCGTGGAAGCCCAGGGGCATGACCTCGGCGACCCAGCGGTGCTGAAAATCCTGCGCAACTCCGGCATCATGTTTGCCACCAATGACCCGACGGCCATCGTGGCAGCGGCGCATCAGAGCGGGGCCGTGTGCCTGCTCGCCCATCCCGGCCACAAAGATGGCTTTGTCACCTACGATGAGCCGTTGCTGGACGAATTTCGCCAGATAGCGCCGATTGACGGCCTGGAAGTCTATCACCCCTTGCACACGCCCAACCAGACCGAGCTATATCGGGAGTATGCCCGGCGTAATCACTTGCTGGTCAGCGCGGGGTCCGATTCGCACAAGCCGGAGAAGCCGCCCATCCCCTACCCGGCGGACTTGTGCCGCGACCTGCTAGAACGGCTTGGCATCCAGGTGGCGTGATCGGCCCCTGTTTTTAGCTCGATCTTAAAAATCTTTGCGTCTTTACGCCTTTGCGTTAAACCCATTTGTTCTCAGGAGATTAATTTATGCAAACCGAACTTACCCAACCCGGCCCACTCTTAAACACTCAGGGCCGCCTGGCCCAAATCGGCTGGTCGCGGCAGCCGCTGCTGGACTGTAACCTGGAAGCGGCACGCTTCTACGCGCTGCGGCCCTTGCAGCGCTTCCGCATCAAGCGGTGGGACTATTACGCGGTCTTCACGCCGCAGCGCTTCTTCTCGGCCACGGTCGCCGACCTCGGCTACGCGGGCAACGTCTTCGTCTATACGCTGGATTTCGCCAGCAATGAGCTGCACGAGGAAGGGCTGGTCATCCCCCTGGGGCAAGGTATCCGGCTGCCGCGCGACAGCAGGGGCGACGAGACGACTTTCGCCAACAAGCAGGCGACCCTGCGTTTCCAGGCGGAGGCCGGCGCGCGGCGCATTTTCGCGGATTGGCCGGGCTATCACGAGGGGCGCGGCATCCAAGCCGAACTGACGCTCACCTGCCCGCCGGATCACGAGTCTATGACGATCACCATTCCCATCGGGGCGAAGCGGTTCTACTATAATCGCAAGATCAACTGTTTGCCGGCAGAAGGCGTCATCCACTACGGTGACGTGCATGAGGAAGTCCATCCGCACGAAAGCCTCGGCTCCCTGGATTGGGGGCGCGGCGTGTGGGACTATCAGAGCTACTGGAACTGGGCCAGTGCGTCGGGGTATCTGCCGGATGGCCGCGCGCTCGGATTGAACCTGGGCCGAGGCTTCGGCGATCTGAGCCGGGCCACCGAGAACTGCGTGATTCTGAATGGGCGTGTCCATAAGCTGGATCAAGTTGGCTTCGACTACCAATCCGGCGAGTACATGCGCCCGTGGCACTTCACCGACAACGAAGGCCGCCTGGATTTGACGTTCACCCCCTTCCACGAGCGGATCGCGCGCACGAACCTGGCGATCATCACCAGCGAAGTGCATCAGATGTTTGGTCGTTACGCCGGTTACGTCCGGCTGGATGACGGGCAAGAGGTAGAAGTGCGGGATTTGATCGGCTTTGCGGAAGAACATCACGCACGGTGGTGAGAGGGAGGCAGCTAACTGCAACTTGGCAGCACACCGTTTTGAGGTAAACTCAGCCTGCTTTCGACATAGAACAAAAGAACTAGTCAACACACATTAACAAACGAGCCATATACAGATATACTGAACCGCATCTCTATAGATAGAAGGAGGTACGGGATGTCCAGTAGTTATGCGGCGCAGTTTGGTGCCCAGGTGGCGACATTACGCCCTCGGCAGATCGGGGCGGTGGCGTTGGTCTATCCTGTGCTCGAGCGCCTCAAATTGGCGGAAACGGTGCGGGCACTGGTTCCCAGTGCTGCCGATATCGATCTAGGGCAAATCGTGCTGCTGTTGGTGCTGAATCGCTTGTTGGCGCCCCAGCCCCTGTATCACGTTGCGGCGTGGCTGGCCGGCACGGTACTGCCCGAGATGTTGGCACTGCCAGCGGTCAAAGTCTACGACAATCGGCTGGGGCGGGCGCTGGATCGGCTGTATCCCTACTGGGGCGAGATCTGGGCGCGGACAGTGACGTACGCGATTGGCGCGTATGACTTGGATCTCAGTATCCTCCACTGGGATCTCACCTCGGTGTACTTTGAGGGGGCCTACACGGATAGTGAGTTGGCCACTTACGGGTACAGCCGGGATCACCGGCCCGACTGTAAACAACTGAACCTGGAAGTGGATGTCACGCACGATGGCTATGTGCCGGTACTGTATCAGTCGTTGGCCGGGAATACGGCGGCCATCCGCCGCCCCGGGCCGCATCTGCACCATCTGCTGCACTTCTTGCAGCGGCCGGAGTTGGCTGCGGCTCAGTTCTGCCCCATCCTGGTGAGCGACTGCAAGCTGGTGACGCCGGAAGTGGTAGCGGCGTGTCACCGGCACGGGCTCTACTACCTGGGGCCACTGCCCAACAGTACGGCCACGACGGCACTCCTCCAGAGTGTGGCGGCGGCTGAGTTGGCCGCGCAGCCCCTGGCTTACCGCCCGCAACGGGTCAAAGCGGATGCGCCGGACTTCGTGCCGTATCAAGGGGTATGGCGCCCGTGCGCGGTGGAGACCGCTGCGGGACGCTTCACGGACCGGGCGCTGGTGGTGTGGCGTGCGGGGAACTAGCGGCTGGATGTCCAGAAACGCCAGACGTACTTGAAGCGGTTGCTGAACCAACTCCGCGCCCTACAAGGTAAACTCAACACACGGCGCTACAAACAACGCGCCTATGTCGAGCAACGCTTGACCCGCCTCCAGCAGGGCAACCCGGCCAAGGACTTGGTCGCCATCGCGTTAACCGGCGAGGACGCCACCTTACAGTTGACCTTTCACATCCAGCGGGACCGTTTGGCGCGGGTGCAAGCGCTCGATGGCCGCTACGCCCTGGCGACTAATGCCGCCCATCTGGACGCGAACACGGCCTTGACGTACTTCAAGGGCCAGGATGGCGTGGAGAAACGTTTCCGCAGCGCGAAAGGGCCGTTGCAGGTGCGCCCGCTCTTCGTGCGCAGCGACCACCGGCTGGAAGGCTTGGTGGCCATTACCCTATTGGCCCTGTTGACCAGCGCCCTCCTCGAACGGGCATGTCGCCAACAGGAACTCGCCTACACCCTGGCGCGGTTGCGGCAGGTGTTCGCGGGCTTGTAGGCGTGGACGTGACCTGGACGGACGGCAGTCAGCAACGCCAATTAGCGGAGGTGTCAGCCCAACAGCGGGAGATTCTGGCGGCCCTGGCGTGGCCGCCCCCCGAACGATACGCGGTAAACGCCCCCTGACACGGTTTCGGCGGGTCGCCGGGTGGCCCGCGTGTGCGGTAACCCGTGGGTAGCACGCCGTGCGTGCCCGCCCCCTACTACGAGTTAGCGCACCTGCGCCCCGCACGGTGTTCAGCGAACAGGTAGCCCTCAGCCGCACCGGGACGCACGCCGGAGCCGTACTCCGGTGTCCCGGTAGGCCGACGCTCCTGCCTGGTGTCAGGCCATAGCAATGGGCAAGCGCGGCGATATGGCTCGGATGTTAAAGTTCAAGAGCCCAAAACGCCGGGCTCAGTGGGGTGTGCCTCGACCCCGTTTCAGGTGTCGAAAACAGGCTTAGCTTGACGAATCACCGAGGTTGTGTATAATACGTCTTGTTGATGCGGGGTGGAGCAGTGGCAGCTCGTTGGGCTCATAACCCAAAGGTCGGTGGTTCGAATCCACCCCCCGCTACTCTTTTTTTCTGGCGAGGTAGCTCAGTGGTAGAGCAGGGGACTCATAAGCCCTTGGTCGTTGGTTCAAATCCAATCCTCGCTACCTGCAACTAACAAAAAAATGGCCGGGAAGCGTCTAATCCTCCGGCTCATTTTTTTGTGAGATGGAGGTAGCGATGACTGATTTACCTACCTATATTCCCCTGGCGGAAGCCGCCAAACAGTACCACATTTCCCCCAGTGTCTTGCAGCAGGCGATCAAAGCTGGTACAATTAAAGCAGTCCAGGTCGGGAGTGAGATCGTGGTGGACAGCACCGATATGAAGCGGTTGACGCTGCCGGTCGATCCGGCGTTGCGGGGGCGGCCGATACGGTCGGCGGACGCAGCAAGGAAATACCAAATAAATCCCGACAATTTGGTGCGGTGGGCCAATGCCGGGTATATTCGCATTATAGAGCGTGCGCCTAAGTTATTAACACTAGATGAAGGGGATGTACAACGCGCCGTAGCGATTTTTGATCACGCCTACCGGGAATCCGGGTCGTATGTACATGCCGGCTGGGTGCTTAAACGCATCTTAAAAAAGCCGGAACCAAAACCAGAGACGGTCGAAACCGGCTAATTTAGCTGAAAAATCAAAAGCGGGGAGAAATTCCCCGCTTTTTTTCGTTATTTTTATTGGAGACTATTTACATCTCCAATAATACGTGCTATCATACCCATATCTTAGACGTTAACAATGGGAGGCGCGCAAACCGCCCCCCACCCTATTGAGAACACCGGGCGGTTGGCCGGGGACGCCGCCGCCCATCGTTCAAAACCTCTGCCCCGCGCGTGACGCTCGCAATGGCGGGTGGCCGGTAGTCTCGACGCCGGGGCGGAGGACGGGATCGCCCCGGCCGCCCGGTTTGTGAGGCTGGCCTATCTCCGGCAGACCGGGCGGCGGGATATTTAGTGAAAGGGAAAAATGAACATCAGCTTGCTCTGGTTCGATAACAGCCACGAGCCCCTGGCCGCGAAAGTGCGGCGGGCTGCGCAACGCTATCGGGCACACTTTGGGCAATTCCAGAACACGTGCTACGTGCATCCAGCGGCATTGGACAGCGGCACGCCGTCCGTGCCGGGGATCAAGATCAAGCCTTCATCCCAGATAGGCCAGTACCAGCTACGGCTAGACTGGGAGAAAAGCGAGTAGCGATGGCAGTGTTAAGCATTTCCTGGATAAACGACAAACCCGCGCGCCCCCCGCGCCCGACGGGAACGAAAAATTGCCCGCGTTGTCGGCGGGCAGTGCATAAGTTTGTTAATGGTAAATGCCCGTATTGCGGCCATCGGCCCAAGTAGGAGGTACATCGCGGATCAGGTTCCCGGCACATTGGTAGAAAACGCAGTTCTCCCGCACAACTGGGAGCGGGCGGTCGGCTATGACGGTCAGGCGCGGTTCCTGGCCGTGTGGTGGGAGTCGTGCGGCGATGAGGTGGTATATGGCGACGGCCAGGTGACAGCGACCGGCCACTGGCTGTTCTTCCTGCACCTGACGCGCGAACTGTGGGGCACGCCGTTGCATCTGGCCCTGAATGGCGCGCTATGGGCGCTTGGCTCGTCCGAAGAACCGGCCACCCATCGGCTGATCCTGGATTTGCAGGAGCGCCGGGGCTACGTCGCGCTGGCGGCTGACGCAGACGCCTTTTTGCAGACGCAGTGACCGGTGCAGGAGGTAACGCCGGTGCAGGTGACGTGGGAACAACTTTCGGCCTGGTTACAGGCGATCAGCCAACAGCCGTCGGACAATCCATCTGGATGGCCGCGACCGGCGTGCCACTCAATACCCCGTACAGGACATACAAGAGCGCCCCGTGGCCTTCCGGTTGCAAGGCATCTATCGCCCACACTACTCCGCCATGCGCCTGCGCGCTCGCTTGCACTTGCCATGCGATGCGCTCATGCGTCCCCACCCCCAGCAGGGCGAGAAATTGCCGGTACAACCGCCCTACATGGCGTTCGCTCACCGCCACTCCACGCTGCTGCAACTGTTCCTGAATCTCGCCCAACTGTTGGTGTTCATGTTCGTGTTGCCAACCAATGAAAGCCAACACATCCAGCCCATACGTGCTGTACGGCAAACTAATTCTCAGAACCCCGCTGGCATGATAATGAGCATCGGGATGGGAACACCCTGGATTGGGGCAGTATTTGCTCTTCCCCGCCACAAACAACGGCCCCGCCAGTGTCTGGACATACTTCCGCATATGCCAGGTGCCACTTGACTCCAAGGGCTGCCCGCAATGCACGCACTGCTCCAACTCGCAGGCGACGATCACGCGCTCACTTTGCGGATAACGCCGCTCCGGACGATGGGCTGGCTGTTGGCTCATTCTTTTCTCTCCTGTGACTGTAGTAACTCAAACCCCAGCCCATGATACCTCACTCTGAAAGTGATGGTAAGTCACTCAGGGGAGTCCGGCAAAAGCGCGCCCCCAGGGATCGTTCTCCCAGATTTCGCGGCCCCACTGCTCCAACGAGAACGGCGGGTTGGCAATGACGCAGTCGAAGGTCGCCAGCCCGCCCGTGCTGGGATCAGTGAAGACCGGGGCGCGGAGCGTGTCACCGCACTCGATCTGGAAGTCTTCGATGCCGTGCAGGAACAGGTTCATCCGGGCCACGGACGCCGTAGTGAGGTTGCGCTCCTGGCCGAAGAGCTTACCGAAGAACGTGCGCGGATCGCCACCGTGGGCACGGACGTGTTCGACGGCGGCCAGGAGCATCCCGCCCGTGCCACACGCCGGATCGTAGATGGTTTCGCCGCCCTGCGGGTCGAGGATGTCCACCATCAGCCGGACGACGCTGCGTGGGGTGTAGAATTCGCCGGCCTTGCGGTTGGTCGCGTCGGCGAACTGCTTGATGAGGTATTCGTAGGCGTCGCCGAGGATGTCGCTGGCGACGCGCCGGTCAGTGCGGTCCACCGGGCTGCCGCGCAGGATATTGGCGGCCTCCCAGAGGAAGGCTTCCAGGGCGGAGAGAGTGACAGGTAAGTCAAAGAGTCTGGGGGCGGTCATTTTAACCCGTCGTCATCGGGTGAAAACCGCGGCCAAACACCTCGCGGGCATCGGAGATGACGACAAAGGCGTTGGCATCCACTTCTGTGACAACGCGCTTGAGTTGGGTGATCTGGGCCGGCGAGACCACCACAAACAGCAGCGTGCGCGGCAATTGGGTGAACCCACCCACCCCCTCAATCAGGGTTACGCCGCGATTGATTTTGAGCATAATGGCTTCGCGTAACGCCTCCTGTTGTTCGGTGATGATGAAGACCGCACGCGCATAGCCCACACCCTCCAAAATCATATTAACCACGAGACTGCTGGCGAAGACCACAATGAGCGCATATAACGCCGGGACCAGCCCCATCACTAAGGCGCCTAATCCCAACACGGTGCTATTGGCGATTAAATAGACCTGTCCGAAGGGAATACTCTGGTGGCGATTGAGCAGGAGGGCAATAATATCGGTGCCGCCGGCTGACCCCTGCCCCCGCAAGATCAACCCCACGCCCAACCCGTTAAGGATGCCGCCAAACAGGGTATAGATGAGCGGGCCTTCGTGAATGGCGGGCAAAAGGGGTTTGAGCAGATCGATGGCAACGGTCATCACGATGACGGTGTAGATGGTGCGGAAGAAAAAATTGAACCCGCCGCCCCACTTGATGCCGGCAAGCAGGAGCGGAATATTCAGCCCCAGCGTTACCACGCCCACCGGCCATTGCCACAGGTGATTGGCAATCATGCCCAGCCCCGTGAAGCCGAGAGAGATGACATTGTTCGGGACCAGGAAAACGTCAATCGCCGCCGCCATACACAAGGACCCCAGCGTGATAAGGATGTAATCTTGCAAAGTTTGCCGTATCCGCGAGACTTTTGTTTCTTTTTTCATGGTATTCGTAACCAGCTTTCATAGAGGGAATGTAACGACTCAAGGGCAAAACCCATCTGCCCTCGGTGGACTTTTCTCAAGCACGCCGCCCCCCGGCATTTGACGCGCGGGGGCGGGATTATGCTATACGATCCGCACCACGGCGCGATCTCGCCGTTGGTCGTTGCCCCGGGTTGTGAGAAGCGGCGGGGCGATTTTTTTGTGTGCAAAGGGTACGAGAATAAGTATAGGGGAATTGTGAGCGGCGTCAAGATGAGTGCTGAGTGCTGAGGACTGAGTGCTGAGGACTGAGTGCTGAGGATTTATGAACAAGGGACGTTGGCAGTTTTTTTACAGTATCGCACCTGAACGGCATTGAAGCGGGCTATCGTTTCTTCTTTCCCATCGGGCGCGTACCCCATTTTCTCATAAAACCGCCGGGACTTGGCGTTATCTTTGAAGACCCATAGGATGATTTCCGTGAAGCCGCGTTCCCTCGCGCATTGTTCGCAAAACGTCACCATTTTTGTCCCCACGCCCTGGCCTTTAAACAACGGCTCGACATAAAGTCCCCATAGTTCAAAGGCGTCGGACTTATCCGCATTTCTGGCATTGCCTATTGTCATAAAGGCTTTGAGGATACCGTCTTCCTCAAACACATAGGTCTCTTCCAGCCCCTCGTCTATCGCCTTTCTCACCCCTGCGATTCTTCCGGCGACCGAGGTTTTCCCAAACAAGTACGCATCCGACACAATCCCCCGATAGGCGCTGCGCCATCCGAAAATGTGAATCTCTGCTATGCGTTCTGCATCGTCAATAACGGCTCGTCGAATCATCATCGCTCCTGAGAGGGTGCGAGGGGTGTCAAGAAACGTGCTGAGACCCTATGAACATACTAATGGTTTACGAGGAGCGATACGGATTGCCGGGGGTGTTTAGCTGCACCAAGTCCCACAAGTTGCCGTACAAGTCCTCAAACACCGCCACCACTCCGTAGTCGGCTTCTTTGGGCGGTCTGACAAACGTGACGCCTCTGGCAACCATTGCGTGGTAATCCCGCCAGAAATCGTCGGTGCCGAGAAACAGAAAGACGCGCCCGCCGGTCTGATGGCCCACTGCCGCCTGCTGTTCCGGCGTGACGGCTCTGGCTAACAACAGGGTCGTCCCTGCTGAACCGGGCGGGGCCACCACTACCCACCGTTTGTCCTGCTCCGGTTGGTAGGTGTCCTCAACCAGGGTGAAGTGCAATTTTTCGGTGTAAAACGCAATGGCCTCGTCGTAGTCCCTGACCACCAGGGCAATGTGAACAATGGATTGTAGCATAGCAGTGCGCCTCTCTTTCGCGGGAATCAGAAGATGAGTATAGAGGTGTTATCATCGAAGTCAAGATAAGGACTGAGGACTTATGAACATAAACGCAGAGTCTCCGCTGCTTACGCTTTTTTCGTAATCTCAGCGTAAGCAGCCTCGACTCCTCCAACCCTTCCCTCAAACAAGAGGGAGGCTCCACCATTGCCCCACAAGCAACCAGATGAAACTGATGATATACAGTATCCTCTGAGCCATCCCTTTGCCTAACCCCACAACTCCGTTCTCTGCAAGCCCGAAGAGTAAGGAACTCCCTGCTATCAGTATCAGAAATCCCAGATGAAACCACCGCGCGTAAGGATGAGAAGACACGCGCAAGTAGCAGAGAATCCCTAACGTGAAGCAAATTCCTGCGAGCGTAGCGAAAATCGAGTGCCATCTGGCTTCGGTGCGTGAACAGGGGATGGATTCATCCACTTGACACGCTCTCAGGTTTGTTGTACCATACCGGGGACTCAGGATTACCCCTTCAATCTTTTTCAATAACTTCAGGAGATAAGCATGTTTAAGAAAGAAACTCAATGCACGTTGTCCCGCGCTGAAATTGAACAAAAGGCCGGGGACATTCTCAAACAGATGACGTTGAAAGAAAAGGTCTGGCTGCTCAACGGCAACTGGGACATGATCACGAACCAGATCAAGTACCAGAACTCTTATAACCCGACGCCTATTGCGACCAACGGCGTCCCACGGTTGGGGGTTACGCCGATCAAATTCACCGACGGCCCGCGCGGCGTGGTGATGGGACGCTCCACCTGCTTCCCGGTTTCGATGGCGCGGGGGGCCAGTTTTGACCGGGCGCTGGAGAAACGGATCGGCGATGCGATCGGGAAGGAAGCGCGGGCGCAGGACGCCAATTTCTTCGGCGGGGTTTGCGTCAACCTCCTCCGCCACCCGGCCTGGGGACGGGCGCAGGAAACCTATGGGGAGGATCCCTTCCTGGTGGGGGAAATGGGGAAAAGTCTTGCGGAAGCCGTCCAGGAGCACAACGTAATGGCCTGCGTCAAGCATTACGCCGTCAACAACATCGAAAACAGCCGGTTCTTCGTCAACGTCAAGGCCGATGACCGCACCATGCACGAAGTCTACCTGGCGCATTTCAAGAAAATCGTCCAGGGAGGCGCGGCTTCCGTGATGGCTTCCTACAACCGCTTCATGGGCGACCAGGCCTGCGAGAGCCGGAAACTGCTGACTGAGATCTTGCGCGAGGATTGGGGTTTCGAGGGGTTTGCCATCTCGGATTTCATTTTTGGCGTGCGGAATGGCAAAAAGGCCATTGAGGCCGGGCTGGATGTCGAAATGCCCATGCCCATCCACTACCAAAGGAATCTTCTCAAGGCAGTGGAAGCGGGCGAGGTGGCCGAGAGTTGCATTGACCAGGCCGCGTTGCGGGTGCTGCGCACGCTACTGGTTTTTGAAAACACGCCCGATCCCATGAAATATGACAAAGAATTGGTGGCCTGCCCGGCCCATGTCACATTGGCCCGCGAAGCAGCCGAGAAATCTATAGTGTTGATCAAGAATCAGGGGCCGGCGCTGCCTTTCGACAAGAGCGTGAAGCGGGTTCTGGTTTTGGGCCGGCTTGCCGCTCAGGAGAACACGGGCGACCACGGCTCCAGCCGGGTATATGCTCCCTACGTCATCACCCCGCTGGAAGGATTGAAAAAGTATTTGGGTCAGGGCGTGGAGATTCTGCACCGCGACGAAACCCAAATTGCTGAAGCCCAGCAACTCGCCGGAGAAGTGGACTGCGTCGTGATCATCGCCGGGAACGACTTCAACGATGAGGGGGAATTTGTTTCGCCCGGCGGCATGGAAGAAATGCTCAAGCCCCTCATCATCGGGTACCGGAATATGGATCAGCCCGACAAAGCGGCCCAGTTAGAGATGATGCAGCAATCAAACCCCCACAATTCTCAAAGTCTGGAAGGTCTATCTCCTGGCGGCGACCGCCAGAGCCTCTCACTCAAACCGGAGCAGCGCGCGCTCATTCAAGCGGTCGCCGGGATCAACCCGAATACGGTGGTTTGCCTGGTGTGCGGCAGTATGATTATGATTGAGGACTGGGCCGCAAAAGTTCCGGCGGTCCTCTATAGCTGGTACGCCGGCATGGAAGGCGGGACGGCTCTGGCCAGACTCCTGTTTGGCGACGTCGCTCCCAGCGGTAAGCTGCCCTTCACCATTCCCACCAGCGCCGACCATCTTCCGTATTTCAGCAGCACCGCTCAAGAGATTACTTACGATCTGTACCACGGCTACACCCTGCTGGAGAAAAAGGGATTAAAGCCGGCCTACCCGTTTGGATTTGGGCTAAGTTATACCACCTACGCTTACCACGATTTGCGCGTCGAGCGCAAAGGCCAGAGCCTGGAAGTCACGGTCAAAGTCAGCAACACCGGCTCACGGGACGGCGAGGAAATTGTGCAGGTGTACGTCGGGATGGCAAATTCCAGCGCAGAACGACAAAAGAAGCTTTTGAAGGGCTTCGAGAAAGTTGCCATCCCGGCCGGCGCGACGGCAGAGGTGCAACTCTCTATTCCGCTCGCAGAACTGCGTTATTACGATATGCAGGAAAAAAGATGGCGGCTGGAACCCGGGACTTATCAAGTGCTGGTCGGCCCCAGTTCTGATAACGACGTGCTGCTTAAGCGCGAGCTGGAGGTGGTCGCATTGGGCAATGGTTAGTGGTAAGGGCTGACGGCCTGGCCCCGTGGCCTAAAGGCCGGTTGCGAAGAGATGTTTCGTTGCCGCACGTAGCGCGGCAACGAAACATCCTCTGCAATTCGCAGCTTTAGCCGCCTGGACGCCGATAGGCAGAGCGGCTACCATCCCTTACGGTTTTGCCACTACCGTGACCACCGTTGTCACGCCGCCCCCCGACGCCAGCACCCGCCGCTTCTACTACGACGAGCGCGGCTTACTGACCCAGCAGGTGGACGCCCCTTCGGCAAGCTCAGGGTAGGCTCCTGGTCTGGTCACGCGCTACTTCTACGATGGCCTCAACCGCCTGATCGCCATTCAGTACCCCGACGCCACCGTGGAATATGCCTACGATGTCCTCGGCCGCCGCACGGCAATGACCGACACCTCCAGCGTGACCACCTACGCATACGACGACTTAGGCCGCCTCGTCCGCGTCACCGACCCCTTCACCGGCGTCGTCGAGTACGGTTCTGACCTGGTGGGCAACCGCACCGCCCTCACCGTCACCCACAACGTCCAACCCACAACCACGTACTACGCCTACGACGCCGACAACCGCCTCATCCAGGTCACCGACTGGGCCGCCGGCACGACGACCTACGGCTATGACGCCGCCGGCCGCCTGATCACCACCACGCGGCCCAACGGCGTGCAGACCATGCATACCTACGACCCCGCCGGCCGCCTGACCGCCCTGCTGCACACGCGCGGCACGACCGTCCTGGCGCACTACGCCACCACGCTGGATGGCGTCGGCAACCGCACGCACGTCACCGAGCCAGCAATGGCGTCACACGCGGGATCAGTTCCCTCTATCGCCTGACCGCCGCCGCTTACTCCACCGGTGAAGCCTTTGCCTATCGCTACGACGCAACCGGCAACCGCACCGCAATGACCAGCACTACCCCCTTGAGCGTCACCGTCGTTACGGCATACACCTTCGACGCCGCCCACCGCCTCACCTCACAAGAGGGCTGGCCGGCAAAGGCACGCCCTCGGTCCCGATGCGCTACTCCCCGTCACGTTCTCTCGTGGTACGCTAGTCCTTTCATTAAACTAAGGGACGCAACCAGACTACCCCCCAGCAACGGTAGCGCTTCGACCGCAATTCTGTCCCTCCCGCACATCCGCATCCCAAACGGCCCCCACCCTCCGGGCGCCCCAAGGCCACCAGGATTGAAAAAACCGGGATGACGGCAAGCGTCCGCTGTACAGACCATCCATGTTGAATATGGAGGTGAATGCGCCAACGAGAAGCAGCAGGCTCAAGATGCCCGCCAGGCCCGCGATCAAACTCAGATTCCCTCAGCGCGCGATATTTCCCGACTTGCGTTCACCCTTGTGGCGTGAATGAATGCAGGGAGACGCCCCCATTGAACTCCATCAGCTCACCGGTGACGGTGAAGAGAATGCGCTCGCAGATATTCGACACGCGGTCGGCGGCGCGTTCCAGATTGTGCGCGGCCCACAACAGGTAGTTGGCCTGCTCCAGGCACGTCGGATCGGCCAGGATGTACGTGATCAGCTCCCGGTAGACCTGGTTGTACAGGGCGTCCACCTCGTCGTCCAGGACCGGGAGGGCGCGCGCGGTGTCCACGTCCCGCCGCACGAAGGCGTCCAGGGAGCGCCGCAACATCGCCAGCGCCTTCTCCATCATCAGGGGGATGTCAATCAGCGGCTTGAGCAGCGGGCCTTCCCCGATCAGCAGGTTGATTTTGGCGATCCCTTTGGCGTAATCGCCGATGCGCTCCAACTCCGTGGCGATTTCCAGGATCGCCGCCAGCGCGCGCAAATCCCGCGCCACCGGCTGCTGCAAGGCGATCAGCGTCAGCGTGGCTTCTTCGATCGCGTAACGCCGCGCGTTGATGTCGGCATCGTGTTCAATCAGCCAGCGGGACTTTTCGAAATCCCGCCGCTTGAGGCTCTCGACCGAGAGCAGCAACGCCTCTTCCACCATACTGCCCAATAGCAATACATGATCTTCCAGATGATGCAACTCGCGTTCAAATGTCTCGCGTGGTTTCGTCATCGCTCCCTCCTACCCAAACCGTCCCGTAATGTAATCTTCCGTCCGCCGATCTTCCGGATTGGTGAAGATTTTCTTGGTCTTGCCGAACTCCACCAGGATGCCGGTGCGGCTTTCGTCGGTGTAGAAGAAGGCGGTGTAGTCCGAGACGCGCGCGGCCTGCTGCATGTTGTGCGTCACGATGACGATGGTGTACTGTTTCTTCAGCTCGCGGATCAGGTCCTCGATGCGCAGCGTGGCGATGGGGTCGAGGGCGGAGGCCGGCTCGTCCATCAGGATGATCTCCGGCGCGACGGCCAGCGCGCGGGCGATGCACAACCGCTGCTGCTGCCCCCCGGAGAGCGCCATGCCCGACTTGTCCAGGTCATCCTTCACCTCGTCCCACAGCGCCGCGTCGCGCAGGCTGCGCTCCACGATCTGGCCCAGCTTGCCTTTGTCGCGCAGGCCGTTCATCCGCGGCCCGTAGGCCACGTTGTCGAAGATGGACTTGGGGAACGGGTTGGGCCGTTGGAAGACCATTCCGACCTTGCGCCGCAGCGCCACCACGTCCATATCAAAGATGTTGACGCCATCCAGCCACACCTGGCCCTCGGTGCGCACCGCCGGAATCAGGTCGTTCATCCGGTTGAAGGTGCGCAAAAAGGTGCTCTTGCCGCAGCCCGACGGCCCGATGATGGCCGTCACCTGCCGCGCCGGAATTTCGACGGCGATCCGATCCAGCGCCTTGAAGGCGCCGTAATAGAGACTGAAATCTTGTACTGCTAACATTGTTGCGGTCATACGGTAGCTTACCTCGATTCTTCTGATAATAGTCCGATAGTCGTTAGTCCGGTAGTCGGATAAGCAAGCCTCAGTGGATGCAAATTTAGGCTTGTAGTAACGACTTTAGTCGTTAAAAGAACCACTGAAGTGGTTACTACGAACCCAATTTTTGATCTACTAAACCTTAGCGGCTTGGCGCCTTGGCGTGAAATCTTCTCTCCGGTCAGGGCCTCAGCTTTTGCCTTGCATCCGCTGCGTGAGGCGGTGGGAGAGGGCGTTGATCGTCAGGTTGATGCCGATAATCGTCACCACCAACACCATTGCCGTGCCCATCGCGGGCGCGGGGGCGTTGGCGTCCATCAGCAGCGAGTACAGGTGCAGCACCATCGTCCGCCCCTGATCCATCACGGATTGCGGCAGGTGGATGCTGCCGCCCAACGTCACGTAGAACACCGCCGTCTCGCTGACGATGCGCCCCACGCTCAACACAATGCCGGTGACGATGCCGGGCATGGCCGTGGGCAGCACCACCTGCCAGTTCGTCTGCCACTTCGTCGCGCCGAGCGCCAGGCTGCCTTCGCGGTAGGCGCGCGGCACGGTGAGCAGCGCCTCTTCGGTGGTGCGGATGATGACGGGCAGAATCAGGCAGGCGCCGGCCAGCGCGCCGGAGAGCATCGAAAGGCCCAAATGCATGACGCTGACGAACAGGGCGAAGCCGAACAGCCCGAAGATAATGGAAGGCACCCCCGCCAGCGTCTCCACTGCAAAGCGGATGACTTCGACGACTTTCTTCATCCCGGCGCTCTGGCTGCCCATCTCCCCGGCGTACTCCACCAGATAGATCGCCGCGCCCACGCCCAACGGCGTCGCAATCGCCAGCGTCAGGAGCACCATGTAGAAGGTGGTGACAATCGTGGTCGAAATGCCGCCCTTGCCGCCCATCCCCGGCAGCGGTTTGGCGGTCAGGAAGCGGATGACGGCTTGCAGGCTGGCCCAGAGTCCCTGGGCCCACAGCCGCAGATCGCCGGTCTGCCAGCCACGCTGCATCAGGCGATCCTTGCGCATCACCCACGCCTCGAAGCTCTCCGACGTGCCCGAACCGCTCTCGCGCCCCACCACCACGACGGGCAAATCCGGGCCGCCGACTTTGGCCCAGGTGGCGCTATAGCCGTTGTACAGGTCGCGCAGTTGATTGTACGTCAGTCCGCTCACAGGCAGCGCGGGATTGACGACGACCGCGATCCCGTCATAGCCGATGGCAAACGCCCGCAAATCCTGATAGCGAACGATTTCCACCTCTTTCAGGTCACGGGAACTCATCCCAATGTCTACCGCGCCCTTGCCCACGGCCTTGATGCCGGCCGTCGAGTCCCCGCCCGAGACCGTCACCGGCAAATCAGGGTAATGCTGGGCGAAGGCCGCCGCCAGCTTTTCGGCCAGCGGTTCCACCGTGGTGGAACCGGCCAGCGTCAGCTCCCCGGTCAGCGCCGTGGTGGGCGGCTGATAATTCGGCGCGTCCGACAAGGCCACGTAACCGGCTTCGGCCACGAGACGCTGCCCCTCGGCGCTGCGCACGAAGTCCAGCCACGCCTGCGCCGCCGGGGTCGGTTCGCCCAGCGTGACCAGATACAGGGTGCGCCGCAAGGGGTACGTCCCATTCGTGACGTTCGCCACGGTCGGCGCGACGCCGTTGAGGGCCAGTGCGCGCGTCGTCCCATCCAGATAGGCCAGCGAGAGATACCCAATCGCGCCGGGCGTCGCCGTCACCTGCGCCCGCACCGCCTCGTTGGAATCCGCCAGGGCGACGCTTTCCAGCACATTCTCCGGGCCGATGAAAAACTGGACGCTTTGGAACAGCAAATAGCCGATGACGAAGAACAGGACGACAATCACGACGCCGCCTGTCAGCCACAGCCCGCCAAAGGCCAGCCGCTCCGCCCAATGCCGCTGCCGCAAATTCGCGTCTGCCGCCTGCGCGTTTTCGACCACCACGTCTCTCACCATCATCATCCTACGCTCCCCTGAAAATAGACTGTTTCACGCAAAGGCGCAAAGACGCAAAGTAAAAAACAAGAACTTGGCGAGCTTGGCGTCTTTGCGTGAAATTTTCATCCCACCCGTTAATGACGAATTTCCTTGAGAGTGTCTCAATGGATTGAACGGAAAAATATCCGTTTAATTCCGTTGCATCCGTTGAGAAAATCTTTTCATCCAACTACCCTGGCTATCCTGTCCATCCATGGTGAACGGGTTGTTCATCGTCTCATTTCCGCGACCATTGCCGGACGATCACGCGCGCCAGGCTGTTGACGATCATAATCATCACGAACAAGACGATGCCGGTAGCGAACAGCGCGCTGCGGTGCGTCCCGGCGGCGTAATTCAAGCCCATCACGATGTTGCCGGTGAGCGTGCGCCCCCGCGCCAGGAACAACGTCAGCGGATTGGCCGTCAGCGGCACGGGGAACTCGGTGGAGTTGCCGATGACCATGACCATCGCCATCGTCTCGCCCAGCGCGCGCCCGATTCCCAGGATGACGGCGGCGACAATGCCGGAACGCGCCGCCGGAATGATCACGTTGACAATGGTCTGCCAGCGGGTGGTGCCCAACGCCAGCGAGCCTTCGCGATAAGCGGGCGGCACCGCCCGGATCGCATCTTCGGCGATGTTGATGATGGTGGGCAGGATCATCACCGCCAGCACGATGGCCGAAGCCAGGAACCCGAAGCCCTGATTGCCCGGCACTTTGAACAGGTCGCGGAGCAGCGGCGCCAGCCAGACCATCCCCACCAGCCCGTAGACCACCGACGGAATCCCGGCCAGCAGTTCTACGGCGGGCCGTACGATCTTGTGGATGGCCTCCGGGGCGATCTCGGCCAGGAACACGGCGCAGCCCACCCCCAGCGGCGCGCCGAGGCCCACCGCGCCCAGGGTCACAATGACCGAGGCGTAAATCATTCCCCAGATACCATATTGGCTGTTGGCGGGGTCGTCGGGCAGGGGATGCCACACCGGATTAAAGATAAACTTGATCAGGCCAATTTCCTGAAACGCCGGCAGCGCCTCCAGGAACGTGAAGACCGCAATCAGCAGCACAATCAACACCGAGGCCAGCGCCATCCCCAACAATAAGTACCGAATCGTCCGATCTACCACGTAAGTCAGTTTCATACCGCCTCGCTTGCGAGTGAGGAGTTGCGAGTGAGGAGTGAGGAGTTAGGAAATCCATATACCTTGCCTGACTCCCAACTCCTAACTCCTAACTCCTAATTCCTAACTCCTAATTCCTAACTCCTACTTGACCGCAATGTAGCCCTGGTCTTTCACAATCGCCTGACCCTCGGCGCCCAGAATCCAATCCAACCAGGCCTTGACCACGCCGGTCGGCTCGCCGTTGGTGAGCATATTCAACGGGCGGACGATGGGGTACATGCCGTTCAGCGCATTGGCTTCGGTGGCTTCCACGCCGTCAATCGCTATGGCGACGACCGAGTCATCCAGATAGCCAAACGAGAGGTACGCGATGGAGTTGGGCGTGCTGGCGACGGTGGTGCGCACCTTGCCGTTGGAGTCCTGGAAGATGGCTTTGTCCGTGATCGCCACGTCTTCGCCCATCACCATTTCCTCGAACGCGCCGCGCGTCCCGGAACCTTCCTCGCGCGAGATCACGGTGATCGGCGCGTCCGCGCCCCCCACCTCACTCCAGTTGGTGATGTTGCCGGCGAAAATCTCGCGCACCTGCTCTTTGGTCAGTTCGTCCACGGGCACTTCGGGGTGGACCACCACCGCGATGCCATCCCACGCAATGGCGAAGATCACGATGTCGGGATACGTGGTTTTCTCTTCGGCCTTCACCGCGCGCGAGGCCGCGCCGATGTCCGCCGTGCCGTCGCCGGCCGCCTTCACGCCCGCGCTCGACCCGCCGCCGGCCACGTCAATCTTGACGCCCGGGTTGGCCGCCACGAACTGCTCCGCCAGCTTCTCCGCCAACGGCTGCACCGTCGTCGAACCCGCCACGCTGATGTGATTGCCCTCGGCCGGGACTGCCGTTGCTTCCGGGGCCTTCGTTGCTTCCGGGGCCTTCGTTGCGGCCACGGCCTGCGTGGGGGCGGCCGTGGGGGCCGTGGGCGGCGCGCTGCCGCCACACGCGGTCACTAACATAGCGACTAAAACGAGACTTACTAATCCTATACGACCCATTTCATCTCCTCCTGAGTGTGTTTTTTTGGATACGACCTTATCGTACCAGGAGAAGATTAAGGGCATTTCAACGGCTTGTTAACGCTTGGTTAAGGCGCGGCAAACGTTTGTTTAACGCATCATTTAACAAGACGTTGACCGCGCGTATATCCAGGGTTAACCTGACCGTTTTACAATGAAATACGCGGTTTCTCGTTTTTTGACAGGATTAACAGGATTTTCAGGATTAGAGCAGGCCTGGTAGACACTTTTTTATCCCGTTAATCCTGTAAATCCTGTCTACAGAAACGCACCGCGTTGACCGGTGATGGGGCGCCGTCGGACTGCGTCTCGCTGCCGATAATTTCAATCATCGGTGCGCAGGTGGCGAATACTGCATGACAGTAATGAATTTCCAAGTTTCCCCTTGACAAATGATGAGACAATGCTATTATAAGACTAATCATATATAAAATCAGTCATATAAATGATAAATCCCATATAAAGGAACCCCTATGTCCCTGGAACACGCCATTTTGGGCTTTTTGAACTATAAACCCCTTTCCGGCTACGATTTGAAGAAAATCTTCGATACGTCGGTGCAACATTTCTGGTCGGCCGACCAGAGCCAGATTTACCGCACGCTCACCCGCCTCACCGAGCGCGGTTTGGCGGAGATGGAAGTCGTCGAACAGAGCGACCGGCCCGACCGCAAGGTGTACCACATCACGGAAGCCGGGCGGGCGGAACTTCACCAATGGTTGCTCGCACCGATACCGTTGCCCAGCTCGCGCACTGCTGTGCTCATCCAGGTCTTCTTCGCCGGGCAGTTAGCGGACGAAGAAATCCTGGCGATGTTCGAGCGCGCCGCCGAACAAGTGCGCGCCGGGCTGGCGCAGTACGAACAAATCCCCCAACAAATAGAGGCGTACCGGGCGTATATGGAATCGCCCCGTGAGTTCTTCTGCTGGATGCTGACGCTGGAGGCCGGTTTCAAATCGGCGCAAGCCAACCTGGATTGGCTGGAAGATGTGATCCGGCGGATTAAGAATGGGGAAATGCCGGCAGGGTAGAGCGGGAGAGGGGGAGAGCGGGAGAGGGGGAGACAAGGCGACGGGGGCATTCGCCATTCGTAATTCGTAATTCGTAATTCGTCCAGGAGGTAAAGTATGGCTCAACAACCAACATTACGTCAAAGAATTCGCAAAGGCTTGATTATTGTCTCGCTTTTGCTCTTTCCTGTCATTATGAACTATCTCTCGCCCTACGTCATCATTGACGGCGCATCGCAGGGCATCGTCAACGGCAGTCTGATCGTGTTTGGGCTGCAATTCCTCGCTGCGCTGTTCGTGGGGCGGCTGTGGTGCGGGTGGGTGTGCCCGGCGGCGGGGTTGGGTGAGGTGCGCTTCGCCATCAACAACAAGCCCGTGCGCGGGAGGGCAGATTGGATCAAGTGGCTGATCTGGTTTCCGTGGCTGGCGATCATTGTGATGATGGCGGTGCGCGCGGGCGGCTACCGGCAAGTGAACTTCTTCCACCTCACCGACAGCGGCATCTCGGTGGATGCGCCGGAGCGATACATCATCTACTACATTGTTGTGGGGATATTTCTGGCCCTGTCGGTCTTCGTCGGACGGCGGGCGGGCTGTCACACGATTTGCTGGATGGCGCCTTTCATGATTCTGGGCCGCAAGCTGCGCAATCTGGGCAACTGGCCCGCGTTGCGGCTGAAGGCTGAGACTGAGAAGTGTATCAACTGTAAGAAATGCACGCAGAATTGCCCGATGAGCCTGGATGTCAACGGGCTGGTGCAAAAAGGTGTGATGGAGCACAGTGAGTGCATCCTGTGCGGGACGTGTGCGGATGTATGTCCGAAGAAAGTCATTCATTATGCGTTTAGCAGTGGGCGGGAGTAGGGAGTGAGGAGTAGGGAGTAAGCACGCGCTCTCCAATTCCAGAGCATTTTTTAAGCAAGGAGTAACAGAAAAATGAAAATTACGATGATGAACGGCAACGGCACTCCCCAGAACGGGGGATTCGATGAGTACGTGGCTGACCTCGCGGCAAAGTTGACTGGTGAAGGCCACACGGTAACGGTCTTCACGCTGCGCGATATGGACATCAAATTCTGCACCGGCTGCTTCGGCTGCTGGATGAAGACGCCGGGGCAGTGCGTGGCCAAGGACG
>DAOUGD010000050.1:0-1642 GCA_034429475.1 Anaerolineae bacterium | reverse complement strand
CGGGCGTTGCCCGCCCACGAAAAAAAATACCTTTCCGAAAGCGGCTTTAGCCGCAAGCTCCAGCGCAGCGCCACAACCCCGTCCGACTTTTCGGATAGGTTCTAAAGACTACCAGACTATGGACGAAGGAGGGCCAAATGAGTGATCAGAAGAAGAACGTTTACCTGGAACAGGTGCTTCAGCAGCAGCAGGCGGTGGATCACGAACTGCACCGCAAAGCCGCCGCGCCCGCGCCGCTCGGCGCGCCGGGAGGTCGCGAGGAAGCTGAAAAATCCACCGCCCGCCCATTCGGGCACGCGGTGGATTATCACATCACCGGCTTTGGGCCGTGGCGCACAGTCGTCGTCCCACCCAACGTCTACGTTGTTCACACGCGGCGCGGGCACAAGGAGCCGCTCGACATTGGACTGGGACTTTCCTTTCATTATAACCCCTATACCGACGCTTTCATCATCATTTCGGCGGCGATGCAGACGCTGCTCATCAACGCCAACTGCATCTGCCGCGAGCGTCAGGGCATCCTGGTGCAGGCTTACGTCCAGTGGATCATTGACGACATCGCTACCGCTTACCGCAAGCTGGACTTTTCCGACCCGACCGACCCGATGCGCATTGTCAGCGTGCAACTCCGGGAGCAGGCGGAGGCCGCGATCAAGGACAAGGTGGCGACGCTGAGCATAGAGGAGGTTCTAAGCGACAAGGAACCGATCATCGAAGAGTTGACCCACCGCCTGCGCGTCGTCGCCGAGGGGGATCGCAGCGATGGCGCGTCCGGGCTGGGCCTCAAGATCGTCACCGTGCAGATCAAGGAGGCGGTCGTCAGCTCGACCCGGTTGTGGGAGAATCTGCAAGCGCCGTTCCGCGCCGAGCGGGAGAAGGTGGCGCGGCTGGCGGAACTGGAGAGTCGCCAGGAAATCACCGGCCGCGAATTGGAAAACCGCGAAAGCCGCGAAACGGAGGAGTTGAACGTCGCCGGGCGGCTGGCGCAGCGCCGCGCGGCCCAGGAGCGGGAACAGTACGACCGGGAGCAGGAGGAGAAGGTTCGCCGTCATCGCGTCGAGCAGGAAGCCGAGCGTCATACCATCACCGAGCATAACGTCACCGAGAAGGCGCGCAATGCGGCGCAACTGGAGTTGACGCTCCAGGAACTCGAACTGGAAAAGCAACGCCTCGCCGCCGTCATCGAAAAGGTGCAGGCCCAGAAAGACTTGAACGAGGCCGAGGCGCTGGTCGCCTACGCCGTCGCGGAGGCCGAAGTGGGAGTGGAGCAACTGCGCCATCAATCCCAACACGCCCAGACTGCCCGCGATCTCATCCTGCGCCAGATGGAGCGCGACGTTGAGAACGATCTTTCCGACCAACATGTGATGACGCAGCTCATCGCCCAATTGCCGGCCATCGCTGAGAATATGCCCGATCCTCAGGAACAGCGCACCACGGTTATTGCAACCGATGCCGCCGCCCTCAACCCGCTGGTCAGCTTCATCACTGGGGTCCTGACCATAGCGAAAGACCTTTTCCAGACCCCACTCAGTCCACCGGAGAGCTAATTTTTCACTAAGAATCTATCCGAAAATTCGTTTTGGCTCGTGATTTGCACCTAAAGGTGCGGTTGAGGGGCGTTTTTTCGTGGGCGGGCTGC
>DAOUGD010000049.1:0-10945 GCA_034429475.1 Anaerolineae bacterium | reverse complement strand
GTGCGCTTGAACCAAGTCGCCACCGAAACGGAGCGCACTATTTATCAGGTGAAGCATCAGTTGTTGGATAACTATATGGTTGAACAATTGCGTGCCCCGACCATCAAGATGACTTTTGCGTAAGTCCTATAAGCCTTACAACTTTACCGGACGCAGATAAACGCTGATGAACGCTGATTTTAAAGAATTATCTGCGTGAATCTGCGAAAATCCGCGTCCTAATTTTCGCTCCAATAAAAACCGGCTGAAGCCTGGGTGTACATACACTCCCTTCAGCCGGTTTTGCGTTGACTTAACCGCCTAACTCGCCATCGCCCCCTCAAACTGGCTGTTATACAGTTCCGCATAGAACCCGCCGCGCGCCAGCAACTCCGTGTGCGTGCCCTGCTCGACGATGTCGCCTTCATTCATCACCAGGATCAAGTCGGCGTTGCGGATGGTGGAGAGGCGGTGGGCGATGATGAAGCTGGTGCGCCCGTGCATCAGCCGATCCATCGCCTGCTGGATCAACACTTCGGTGCGGGTGTCCACCGAGCTGGTCGCTTCGTCCAGGATGAGGAGCTTCGGGTCGGCCAGCACCGCGCGGGCAATCGTCAACAACTGCTTCTGCCCCTGCGAGACGTTGCTCGCTTCCTCGTTGAGTTCCATCGCGTAGCCTTCCGGCAGCGTGTGGATGAAGTGGTCTACGTGCGCCGTCTTGGCGGCGGCGATGACCTCTTCATCGGTGGCGTCGGGACGCCCGTAGCGGATGTTCTCCATAATCGAGCCATTGTAGAGCCAGGTGTCTTGCAGCACCATCGCAAACATCTTCCGCAGGTCGCGGCGGGTGAACTCGCGGATGTCGTGGCCGTCTACCAGGATCGCGCCGTCGTTGACGTCATAGAAGCGCATCAGCAGCTTGACCATCGTGGTCTTGCCCGCGCCCGTCGGCCCGACGATGGCGATCTTCTGCCCCGGCTGCGCCTCCGCGCAGAAGTCGTTGATGATGATCTTGTCGGGGTTGTAGCCGAAGTGAACGTCCCGGAACTCAACGTGGCCCGTCACCTGCTCCAACTTGACCGGCTCGGCGGCCTCCGCCACTTCCTCGGCTTCCGCCAGGAATTCGAAGACGCGCTCCGCTGCCGCCGCCGTTTGTTGCAGCACGTTGGAGATGTTGGCAAGCTGTGTGATCGGCTGCGTGAACGAGCGGACGTACTGGATGAACGCCTGGATGTCGCCTACGGTGATGGCGTTGCGGACGACGAGCCAGCCGCCGAGGATGGCGACCGCCACGTACCCCAGGTTGCCGACGGCCATCATCAGCGGCATCATCAACCCCGAAAGGAACTGTGATTTCCAGGCCGCTTCGTGGAGCGGGATATTGGACTCGTCGAACTTGGCGATGCTCTTGGCCTCGCCGTTGAAAGCCTTCATCACCACGTGCCCACCGTACATCTCTTCGATGTGGCCGTTGACGTGTCCCAGGTAGTCCTGCTGCTGCTTGAAGTATTTCTGCGATTGGCCGATGACCACGCCAACGATCCCCAGCGACAGCGGGATCATCAGCAGCGCCACCAGCGTCATCAACCAACTGATGGAGAGCATCATAATGAGCACGCCGATGACGGTGGCGACCGAGGTGATAATTTGCGTGAGGCTCTGGCTGAGCGTCTGGTTGACCGTGTCCACGTCGTTGGTGATGCGCGAGAGCACCTCGCCATGCGTGGTTGTATCGAAGTATTTGAGCGGCATCCGGTTGATCTTGGCGGCGATGTCTTTGCGGAAGCGGTAGGCGATGTTGGTGGAGACATTCGCCATCACCCACCCCTGGATGTAGCTGAACAGCGACGAGGCCACGTACAGGGCCAGCACGGTCAACACGATGCGCCCGATGGCCGGGAAATCCACCTCGCCGGCGCCGGCCAGTTGGGCCATCACCCCCTCAAAGAGCTTGGTGGTGGCTTCGCCGAGGATTTTGGGGCCGGCGATATTGGAAGCCGTCGAAAGTATCGCTACCAACGCGACCACGACGAGCGCGACTTTGTATTGGCCCAGGTACTCGATGAGTTTGCGCATCGTCCCCTTGAAGTCGCGGGCTTTCTCACCCTTCATCATCCCCATCGGGCCACCCCGCCCAGGGCCGCCGCGTCCCGGGCCAAAGCCCCGGCCCGGCCCCATGGAGCTGCGTTCGCTAGAACTACGTGATTGTCCAGGTTGGTGCGTCATGCTAATTCCTCCATGCTCAGTTGCGAGAGCGCGATTTCTTTGTAGGTCTCACAGGTCGCCATCAGCTCGCGGTGCGTTCCTTTGCCCACCATCTTGCCCTCTTCCAGCACGATGATCTGCTCGGCGTTTTTGATGGTGGCGACGCGCTGCGTCACGATCAGCAGCGTGCTGTCGCCGGTCTGCGTCTTGAGCGCGCGGCGCAGCGCGGCGTCGGTCTTGAAGTCCAACGCGGAGAAGCTGTCGTCGAAGATGTAAATCGGCGGCTTCTTCACCAGCGCGCGGGCAATCGCCAATCGCTGTTTCTGCCCGCCGGAGACGTTGCCGCCGCCCTGGGAAATCTCGGCAGCCATCCCCTCCGGCTTGGCGTCAATGAACTCGCTGGCCTGCGCGATGTCCGCCGCCCACCGCAGCGTTTCCGCATCGGCGTCTTCGTCGGCGTAGCGTAGGTTGCTCTCGATGTCGCCGGAGAACAACGTCCCCCGCTGTGGAATGTAACCGATCTGGTCGCGCAGATCGTGCTGCGTCACCGCGCGGATGTCCACACCGTCCACCAGGATCGCGCCCTCGGTCACGTCGTAGAAGCGCGGGATGAGGTTGACGACGGTGGACTTGCCCGACCCGGTCGAGCCGATGATGGCCGTCGTCTGTCCCGGCTGCGCCGTGAAGGTGATGCCGCACAGCACGTTTTCCTCCGCGCCGGGGTAGCGGAAGCCCACGTCGCGGAACTCGACCACGCCCCGCACCGGCTTTGCCAACGGCTGCGGCGTTGCGGCGTCGCGGATGCTCGGCTCGGTTTCCAGCACGTCGGCGATCCGGTCGCCGGACACCGCGGCGCGCGGCAGCATGATGAACATCATCGAAAGCATCAGGAAACTCATTACGATTTGCATCGCGTATTGCAGGAAAGCCATCATGTCGCCCACCTGCATCGTCGCTTCGGCCACCTGGTGCGCGCCCACCCAGATGATGGCGAGGGAGAGGCCGCTCATGATGAACATCATCATCGGCATCATCACCACCATCACCCGGTTGATGAACAGACTCACGGCGGTCAAATCGCGGTTGGCTTTGTCGAAACGGTTTTCCTCAAACGGCTGCATGTTGAAGGCGCGGATGACCATCATGCCGGACAGGTTTTCACGCGCGACCAGGTTGAGGCGGTCTACCAACTTCTGGATGATCTTGAACCTGGGCAGCGCAATCGAGAAGACCACGCCGATGAGGCTGATGAGGGCGGCCACGGCCACGGCGATCAGCCACCACATCCCCGATCCCTTGCCCATGGCGCGGATGATGCCGCCGACGCCCATGATGGGCGCGTAGATGACCATGCGCACCATCATCATCGTCACCATCTGCACCTGCGTCACGTCGTTGGTGGTGCGGGTGATGAGCGAGGCGGTGGAGAATTTGTCGAACTCGATGCCGGAGAAGTGCTCGACCTTCTCGAAGACGGCCTTGCGGAGGTCGCGGGCCAGCCCGGCGGACGTGCGCGCCGCGATGAAGCCCACCGCGATGGTACACACCACCGAAAGCAGCGTCACCAGCAGCATTTGCCCGCCGACGCGCAGGATGTAGGCCGTTTGCAAAGCTTCCGCGTCTATACCGAGCGCGACGTACTCCGCCTTGACTGCTTGGAGAGCTGCCTGCTTGACCACACTGTCGCCCATCGCGGCAAAGCGCTCTTGCATATTTGCCTGCATTTGCATACGCTGTGTCGCTGGAAGCTTTTCTAATACCATGAACATTTCCTCTACTGACAGCTTGGAAATGTCAAAACCACCGAGTCCGATGCCCAGTCGGGCACCTCTTGAGGGGTCGGCCATTACCTGCTCAATGGTAGAGACGGCCACCCACGCCTGGCTCAAGGCCGGGGTCAACGCGTCGCGGGTCGCTTTGTCCACCTCGCCGGCCACGTAAATCGGTTCCTGGGCCAGGATAGGATAGTCCTTCACCAGCGCGTCGTAATCGGGCGAGTCGGACGCGACCAATGTGTAGGACATCAGCACGGCCATCTTGTCGGCGTCACTCAAAAAGAGCGTCAGCCGCTCCATCTCGCTCTGGCGGATGGCGACGGGCCACACATTCTCCACACCGCCCTGCTGGATGCCGTTGTTGACGATCTTCGAGAGATAATCCGGCAGCGCCAGATCGGCGTTGGCCTGCACGAACAGCAGCGCCACAGCGAGCAGGATCATCCATACATAAGGTTTCAAATAGCGCGTTAGTCTTAGCATAAAAAGATACTCCTTTTGCGAATTACGAATTGTGAATTGGCGGGTGAGCGAAAAAGCGGATCAGCGAGTCAGCGGATCAGCGGGTCTCCCCCTCTCCCCCTCTTCCCCGTCTACCGTCTACCGTCTACCGTCTACCATCTACCGTCTACCTGCTCCGCAAGCTGCCGCGTTTTGTCGAGCAAGAGGCGCAGAGCAGTCTGGATCAGGGCTTGCTCGTCGGGTGTGAAGCTGGCCGCCAGATCGCCGAGCCAGGCGTAGCGGGCGCGGAAACTGTCATGGAGGAGCTGCGCCCCTTTGTCGGTCAGCGCGATTTGTTTAGCGCGTCGGTCGTTGGGGTCCTCGGTGCGCTCGATCAGTTCTTGCTGCACCAGCCGCTCCAACATCTGGCTGGCGGCGGCGCTGGTGACGCCCAACTCGTCGCCGATGTCGGAGACGTTGCACATCTTGTGCCGGTGCAGTTTCATCAGCGCGCCCATCTGCGACATCGAAAGATTCTGCTCTTTGGCGAAGGACAGTACGTTGTGCATCGAACGGTGCATGAACACTTCGATCCAGTCTTGTAAGGCTTGGGTCAATTCATTGGTCACATCGTGCATAAATACCCCTAATAGTTAATCTGTCTTAAATAACAAGCGGACTAATTATATAAGTTAGTTTATAAATTGCAAGAGGGAGGAAGCTCTAGCACTGTATCGTCCTCGCTCAGTAGTGCCCATTAAAAGGGTTTTGCGGCTAAAGCTACCGCAAAACGCCCCCTCAGAAAACGGCTTTCGGCAGAATGATAAGACTTTGGAGGAAACTCAGACAGTGGTTGACAGGAATAATAAAGGCAGTATACTAATGATTAGAACTCTAACTATAGGCGATTATGAGCGAAGAAAACATCTCATCCCATCGGCCGCTGGCTATGGCGCGGATGGCGACGGCATTTCTGACGTGGCGGCGCTATCTACAAAGCTTTCTGGTTCCGTATCAGATTACACTTAAGCAAGCCTATGTGCTTCGCCAGCTTACAAAGCAGGAATACCTTTATCCATCCGATATCGCTAGTATGCTGTATTGTGACCGCCCGACGGCAACGGTCATTATCCACAATATGGAAAAAGCAGGTTGGATTCAGCGCGAAAAGGACGAGCAAAACCGGAAGTTCGTGCGTATTCGCATCACAGAGGCGGGACAGCAGAAGTTAAATGAATTGCAAGCCTCGCCATGGGCCAATCCACCTTTTGACCCTCTGGCATGTTTTAGTGAAGAAGAAATCCAAGAGTTAGAACAACTGTTGGATAAGCTTAATCAACATCTTAACCAAATTCGATAAGCTCAGGGAGGAACAATGAACGAGACACTTAAGACACTGCACAGCTTGCGCTCCATTCACGGCAATTTTTCTGATCGGGAGGTCTCCGGCGAGGACTTGCAGGCCATCCTGAACGCCAGCGTGCGCGCCGCCAACGCTTCGGCGCGGCAGGCCTACAGCATCATTGTCGTGGAGGATCGCGACTTGATGCGGCAGCTCTGCGGCTACGCCGCCAGCAAACTCCTGCTTTTCTGCGTGGATTACAACCGCCTCACCGCCACGGCGGAGTATCTGGGTCACACCTACACGGAGGAAGGTATCACCCCCTTTGTCACCGGCAGCACCGACACAATTCTGGCGGCGCAGACGGCGGCGATTGCGGCCAAATCTCTGGGGATTGATTCCCTCTTTACTAACGGCATCCATCGCGGGGACATGAGCCGGGTCTACAAGCTGCTGGATTTACCCGAAAAGCACTGCTTTCCTCTGATCGCCCTCATTTTAGGGTATCCGGCGCAGGAACCGGAGTATCAGAAAGGCCGCTGGACGGGGGCCGGGGTGATTCATTACGGCAAATATCATCCGATCACCACAGAGGAACTAGATACACTGGTTGAATATTACGATGATCCCGAAGTCCATATGGGACTCACGGATACCTGGCAGGACAAATTTGCCCATTACCTGGATTGGTTCTTCGAGGCGTGGATCGGTCGCGGCGGGCCAAAGACGGGCAAAAGCCAGATGGCCGAGTTGTTAGGTCGGGCGGGTTTTCTGGAATGAAACATTGTTAAAAGGCTGAGACTAAAAGAGGGGACGGGGAATATTACCTGTCCTCTCTTTTAGTTATCGCTGTGTCACTATTTTCCATTGGAAAAGCCGTCTTGTATTGACAAATTCGTGGATTTGCTCTATAATATCGAAAACCGATAACGAAAGGCGATATTATGCTACGTGAATTTCTATTAGGATTTGTGCGCTTGCATATCTTGCACCACGCCGCCCAAGAGCCGGTTTACGGGACCTGGCTGATGGAGGAATTGGCGCATCACGGTTACACCTTCAGCCCCGGCACCCTCTATCCCATCCTGCACAGCCTGGAGAAAGCCGGCTACTTGCGCAGCGAGAAGCAAATCCACGCCGGTAAGCAGCACCGCTACTATCACATCACCCCAGAGGGCGAAACCGCTCTGGCGGAAGTGCGCGTCCGCCTCAAAGAATTGGTGCAGGAAGTCCTGGACGTAGATAGATGAATTTTTTTCAACGCAGAGACGCAGAGACGCAGAGATTTCGTATTTTTCTCTGTACCCTCTATGTCCTCTGTGGCTGTTAACTCAAGGAGGAATCTGCTATGAAAAACGATAAAGTCTCATGGAAAGGGCTACCGCGCAACGTGTGGGCAGTCAGCCTGACCAGCTTCTTGATGGATATTTCCAGCGAAATGGTCATCAACCTCTTGCCGCTGTTCCTGGCAAACGTGTTGGGCGTCCAGACCAATATCATCGGCCTGATTGAGGGCATTGCCGAAGCGACGGCGAGCGTCCTCAAGGTCTTCTCCGGCTGGCTTTCCGACAAGTTGCGCGCGCGGAAGTGGCTGGCAGTGGTGGGCTACGGGATTTCCGCGCTTGCCAAGCCGTTCTTCTACTTCGCCAACACCTGGGGGATGGTGGCCGGCGTGCGCTGGGCCGACCGGGTCGGCAAGGGCATCCGCACGGCGCCGCGCGACGCACTGGTGGCCGACAGCATTGACGAGAAGCAGCGCGGGCTGGCCTTCGGCTTCCACCGCGCCGCCGATACCGCCGGCGCGATGCTGGGGTTGGTGATCGCCCTGCTCGTGGTCTGGCTGGCGCAGCGCGGCGGCGGCGACTTGACCCGGACTACGTTCCAGAGCGTGGTGCTCATCAGCCTGATCCCGGCGGCGCTGGCCGTGATCGCACTGGCCGTCGGCACGCGGGACGTGGCGGTGACGAAGGTGCGGGAAGCGCCGCGCATCTCGTTCAAGGGACTGGGCAAGCGGTTCGCGCTCTTTATGCTTATCGTCGGCGTCTTCGATTTGGGGAACTCGTCCGACGCCTTCCTGGTGCTGCGGGCGCAGGAGCGCGGCCTGAGCGTCCCCGGCATTCTGGGGATGCTGATCACCTTCAACCTGGTCTACACGCTGATCAGCGCGCCGGCCGGCGCCTTCTCCGACAAGATCGGGCGGCGGCGCGTCATCATTGGCGGGTGGCTGGTCTACGCGGCCATTTACCTGGGGTTTGCGGTTGCCGGAGCCGGTTGGCACGTCTGGGCGCTGTACGCCATCTACGGCGTCTACTACGGCCTGGCCTACGGCACCACTAAGGCGATGGTCGCCGACATCGTGCCGGAGGCGCTGCGCGGCACGGCGTATGGCACGTACAACGCCGTGCTGGGGATTCTGGACTTCCCCGCGTCGCTTATTGCCGGGGTGTTGTGGCAGGGCGCGTGGGGCTGGGGTGGATTTGGCGCTTCCGCGCCATTCTTCTTCGGCGCCGCTCTCTCCCTCACGGCGGCGGTGTTGATGATGGTGTTTTTGAAGGACAATGCCGGTTAACGTAAACCCCCGTAGGGGCGGGGTCTCCCCGCCCGCTCTGGGGGAACGCCCACAAGGGCGGGGAAACCCCGAGGGGTATTAGTGGGAGAAGGGGAAACCGTAGGGAACGCCCACAAGGGCGGGGAAACCCCTTAGGCGATCAACACGACGGCAAAAAAGACGATGGAACGCCCACAAGGGCGGGGAAACCCCGCCCCTACGGTATGGGGTGGTGGATGGCTTGGAGAATTTTGTCGTATTCGAAATCGTTGGCCAGGGCGCTCAGCGCGTCGGCGAGGGCGGCGTCGTGCGTGCGGATTTCGCTGATAAGAGCGGCTACGCGCTGCATGTCCGTCTCCACAGTGGCCCGTTCCAGGCGCGTCAGCAACGCCGGGGGGAGTGCGCGCAGCGCGGCAGTGATCTCATCTGACGTGACCGGGGCAGCTTCCTTCGCCTCGGCTTCCGCATAGCGATAGCGCACGCCGAGGTGGTGCGCGATTTTATCGAAAATCTCCGCGCTTTGGAAGGGTTTGCGCACGAAGTCGTCGCAGCCCTCTGCCAACATCTCCACACGATCTTCCTCAAAGGCGCTGGCCGTGAGCGCGATGATGACGGTCTGCTGCCCCTCCGGCGTCGCCTTGATGCGGCGCGTAGCCTCGTAGCCATCCAACACCGGCATCCGCATGTCCATCCAAATGAGATGCGGATGCCATTCCTCCCAGATCGCCAGCGCCTCTTCCCCGTTGACGGCCTCGCGCACATCAAAACCGGCGGGCGGCGAGCCAAACATCGTCAGCAGTTTGACCAGCAGGCGGCGGTTCGCGTCGCGGTCTTCGACGACCAGCAGGCGGAACGGCCCGCCATCCGGCGCGAGCTGACCCGGCAGCAGCCCGATGACTTCGCGCGGGCGAGCCTGCGCCTGCACCTGCGCGGCGTCGGCCGGCTGCACTTGCACGCTGAACCGGAAGCAGCTCCCCTGCCCGACGGCGCTGGTCACACTGAGATCGCCGCCGAGCAGCCGGGCAAACTGACGGCTGATGGGCAGTCCCAGGCCCGTGCCTTCCATAAATTGCCGCCCGCGCTGCCCCTGGTCAAACGGGTTGAAGATGCGCTCCAAATCTTCCGGCGGGATGCCGGGACCGGTGTCCTGAATTTCAAATACGAGTTGCGACACTCCTAACTCCTCACTCCTCACTCGCAACTTAACATGGCCGGTCTCGGTGAACTTCACGGCGTTGCCGAGCAGGTTGATGAGGATTTGGCGCAATTTGTTTTCGTCGCTGCGGATGTAGCGGGGCGCGTCGGCGGCGCGCGCGAAGTCCAGCGCCAGGCCCTTATCGAGCGCGCGCAGGCGGAACATGGTCTCCAGGTCGTCCAGCAGTTGGTACAGGTCGAAGTCGCGCTCGACCACTGCCGTGCGCCCGGCCTCGATTTTGGACATTTCCAACACGTCGTTGATCAACGTCAGCAGGTGCGCGCCGCTGCGGCTGATAGTATCGAGGTTCTCGCGTTGATCCGGCGTGAGGCCGGCGTCGCGCGCCATCAGTTGGGTGAAGCCCAGGATGGCGTTGAGCGGCGTGCGCAATTCGTGGCTCATGTTCGCCAGGAAGGCACTTTTGGCCTGGTTCGCGGTCTCGGCAGCCCGTTGCGCGGCCTGCGCGGCCCCCAACGCTTCCTTCGCTGCGGCGCGCGCCTCGTCGGTTTCCTGGAACAACCAGGCGTTGTGCAGCGCGACCGCGATCTGGTCGGCCAGGATTTGCAGGATGGCGACTTCTTCTGGCGTGAAGGCGCTGGCTTCGGTGGAGTGAACGTCCAGCACACCGATGATGCGCCCGTGGGCCTTGAGCGGCAGGGCGGTTTGAGACCGCGGGATAGGGATGGGGGAGGCCTCCGCGTTGACTGGCCCTGACTGTTCCGGCGCGTAGAAACTCGGCTCGCCGGTCTGGGCGACGCGCCCGACGATGCCCTGGACGCCCACCAGCAGCTTGTAGCCCTGGGCGATAAGCTGCTGACCACCCTCCGATGAGGCCGCGTGCAGCTCGGCGTATTTGCCGGCGTCGTCCAACAGATACACGGCGGCATGGTAGAAGCCAAACCGCGAGGAGATGAGTTGCACCGCCGTCTCCAAGAGCTTTTCCACGTCCAGGATGCCGGCGGCCTCGCGGGCAACTTCGGCGGCGGTGGCGAGTTGCGCGTTGCGCTGTTCCAGCGCGAGGTAAGCCATCTTGAGTCGCTGGCGCGCCCGATCCAACTCGGCGGCGTGCTCTTCAGCTTCCGCGCGGGCGCGCTCTGCTTCTTCCAACAAGCGCGCTTTGACGTCCGCTGCTGATAGCCCGCTCAGATTGCCAAGCTGTCGCCAGCTTTGATTGGCCTGTTCGCGCAGGGTGTCAAGCTGGTCGTCCTTGATGCTTAGTCGTTGGCGAAGGGTTTCCACCTCTTGCGCCAATTGTTCCCTGGGTTTGTTTTTACGTTTCATCAGCAATCTTCTCCAAAGGCCGTTACATTTCCTTCATCTTATCTTTAGTTTGTTATCAGTCAATCAACCTGCTGCCGTAGCAGGGCTTTATCATTCTCCCGTCGAATGGTGTCCTGCGGCGGAGGGGACGGCTAAAGCCGTTGCTTTTTAGGTGTTTTGCGGTGACGGGCGGTAGCCCG
>DAOUGD010000048.1:0-11883 GCA_034429475.1 Anaerolineae bacterium | reverse complement strand
GAGGCGGTTCGGATCGCGGCTTCCGCGGGGTCGGTGTGGCCGTCGTTGTCGCTGTCGGTGTCGAGGTAGTCGGGTATGCCGTCGCCGTCTCTGTCGGGTCAGATCGGGCCATCGGGGCAGTCCTGGGGGGGGGGGATGCCGTCGCCGTCGTCGTCGGGGTTGTTGTCCTGATCGCCAGGTTCCAGGTAGTCGGGGATGCCGTCGCCGTCGGTGTCGGTGCAGGCGTCGGGATTCGGACATTCTTCGTCGGTGGGAACGCCGTCGCCGTCGTCATCGCCTTCAAGATAGTCCGGGATGCCATCGCCGTCTGAGTCGGGGCAGGTCGGGCCGTTGGGACATTCGTTCGCGGTGGGGATGCCATCGCCATCGTCGTCGTCGTCCAGGTAGTCGGGATCGCCATCGCCGTCGGTGTCCTGGTTATTGGGTTCCTGATAGTCGGGGATGCCATCGCCGTCGGAATCGCCTTGTTCAAGTTCATCCGGGATGCCATCGCCGTCTGCATCCGTCTCAAGGTAGTCGGGGATGCCGTCGCCGTCGCTGTCCGGGCAGAGCGGGCCGCTGGGACATTCTTCGGAGGTGGGGATGCCGTCGCCGTCGTCATCGTCGTCAAGGTAGTTGGGGATGCCGTCGTCATCGGTGTCGTCGTTGGTGGGATCGCCATCGCCGTCGGGGTCTTCGTCGGCGGAGGGGATGCCGTCGCCGTCATCATCCGCGTCGAGGTAGTTGGGGACGCCGTCGCCGTCGGTATCGTCGTTGGTGGGATCGCCGTCGCCATTGGGGTCTTCGTCGGCGGTTGCAATACCGTCGCCATCGTCGTCCTTGTCCAGGTAGTTGGGCGTTCCGTCGCCGTCGGTGTCACAATCCGGGGCGTTGAAGTCCACCGGGCAAACGTCGCTGCCCCATTCCTGATCATCGGACACGCCGTCGCCGTCGCTGTCCGGATCCATGTAATCGGGGTCGCCGTCGCTATCGGAGTCGGCACAGTTAGTCCCGCCGGGACATTCCACGCTGTCGGGGATGCCGTCGCCGTCCGCATCGGGATAAGGGTAGACGGGGCCGGCCGTGACCCAGGGCAATGGTTGTTCTTGACCGCTCACCAGACTCTGGACGCCGGCCACATTGCCGCCCACTTCGTGGTAGCCAGGCAGCACTTCGACGACGATTTGCCACACGAAGCTTTCGCCAGGATTCAGTGTGCCCACATTGTAAGTTAGCAGCGGCGGCGCAAGGACGCCGGTGCCCTGGACCCAGCCGGTTCCCATCGGCAGTCTGTCGGTGATGACTACATTCGTGTGGATGTCGGTGGAGTTGTTCGCCACGGTGACGGTGTAGGTGATGCGCTGCCCCGCGCTCAACGGCAGGCCGAGATTGGGCGCCGTCTTGGTGATGTCCAACGGCCGACGTTGTTCCAGCACCAAGTCGTAGCTGATGGCGCAGCCGCAGGTGCTCGGAACGTGGTGGAAGACTTTGAGATAGTAGACGCCATCCGCCGGCGCCTGCCAGTCAATGCGCGAGGCGTTTGTGCCGCCATAGTCGTCGCTGTAGCCCAGCCGGGTGATGCCGTCCGGGCCGTAGAGTTCCAGGACGGTGTCGGTCTCGGCGGCCAGGTTCGTAGTACGGAACACGTAGAGGACGCCGGCCTGCGCGGTGAATTTGGCCCAGTCCTTGTCCCACTGCCGGTCGAAGGTGTGACCGGGCTGTCCGGCGCTGGTAATGGTGCTGGCCGTGTTGAACCAGTCGTCGCGGGCGCCACCGCCCATCGTCTCATACGGGTCGGCCACCGGGCAGGGTTCGGCCAACACACCCTCTGGAGTTTCCTCGAAGGGATCTGGCGGCGCCGCCAGGACTGCGCCGCTCGTGAGACTCAACGCCACCAATATTCCTAATAGCAAGATTAGTTTCCTTAACTTACACATCTTTTCCTCCTTAGATTGAAATAAAGTGATCAGGTTGCGTGGAACTATCAGAGCTTTATGATGCACACTTGTCCCCCTTGACCTCCTCCTTACTTAACGAACCACCCGGATCATAATCGGCAGGTACAGATACTTCAGCATCCTGGCGATGGCGATGGGTGTGTCCATCATCACCCCTTGTTGGTCGCTGCCGACAATCGCCCGGTTGGCAATCGCGCCGGCCGCGTTCGGCTGGATCGTCACCTGGAACGTGACGGTGACGTACCCGCCGGCCGGCAGCGGGCCGACATCAATCACCAGCGGGTCCGGGCCAGAGATGCTGCCCTGGGTGGTCCGTAATGAGCCGGTGACGTAGGTGGTATACAGGGGGATATAGTCGGTGATGACGATCCCCGTTTGGACTTCGTTCAACTTGTTCCACACCACGATGGTGTAGTCAATAACGTCGCCCGTCACATAGGCGTCGGCCTGGTTGCGGATGTATTTGTTCACCCCCAGGGCCTCTTGCGCGATTTGCAGGCTGTAGGAGCTGCCGCAGACCAGCGCGTAGCGTGGATCGTAGGTGTGGTCGAAGTGCGTGACGCGGACGTAGTACCAGCCGCTGTGCGGTGCAACCCAGAGGATGCGCGAGGCTTTGCTGTCCAGCAGGTAGTCGTCGTTTTCAAACAACAGGCTCGCGCCGTCCACGTCGTAGAGCTGGATCACGGTATCCACATCGGCAGACAGGTTGAAGGTGGTGATGGTATAGACCTGTCCGGCGCGCGCGGCGAAACTGATCCAATCTTTGTCGCCCGGTTTGTTGAACGTGCGGGTGAAAATTTGCCCGGCCGACTTGACCTGCGGCGCAATGGTGAAATATTCGTCGGGTTCGTAAGCGTCGGGCAAGACGCACAGCGGCGTCTCGACCGATACCATGTAGCGGTTGCCACACACCGGCGCCGTCACCGGGTCATACGTGTGGTCGAAGTGGACGATGCGGGCGAAGTAGACGCCATTTGCCGGCGCCTGCCAGACGATGCGGGAGGCTTCGCTGTTCGGCAGATAGTCGTCGTTTTCGTCAATCAGGGTCTTGCCGTCTACGTCGTACAGTTGCAACACGGTGTCTATTGCCGCGCCCAGGTGCGAGGTGGTGAGGGTATACACGCGCCCTTTGACGGCGTCGAACTGAATCCAGTCTTTGTCACCCACCGTGCTGAAGCTGCGTTCCAGCAGGCTGCCATCCGCCGGGACCCAGACCGACCGGTTGTAGAAATCGTCCGATTCATAAGGATCGGCGTCAACCCCACACGGCCCTTCCATCACCATGATCTGATAGCCGTTGCCGCAGACCTGCGACATGCGCGGGTTGTAGGTGTGATCGAAGTGCGTGACGCGCACGTAATACCAGCCGCTCTCCGGGGCGATCCAGACGATCCGCGAGGCTTTGCTGTCGGTCTGGTAGTCGTCGTTCTCCACCACCAACGTGCGGCCATCCAGGGCGTAGAGCTGCACTTCGGTATCCACGTCGGCGTTCAAGTTCAGCGTGGTGATTGTGTAAGGTTTCCCGGCCCAGGCGTAGAACTTGATCCAGTCTTTATCGCCGATGACGTGGAGCGTGCGCGTGTAGACCGTACCGTCCACGGGGATGCTCTCAGCCTCGGTGAAGAAGTTGTCCGGTTCGTAACCATCCGCCGGGGTGTTGCACATGCTTGCATCGCGGTAATCCACGTCGCCGCCGTCGTTCACGTCGCCGTCGCTGTCGGGGAGTTGCGGGTCGTCCGCCGGGTCGCCGATGCCGTCGTCGGGCACCCAGCCGCCGATGTGGTCGTCAAAGCCGTCGTCCAGGCCGTCGCCGTCCGTGTCTTCGCCGGTCGGTTCGCCGCGGTCGCTCTCATCCTGATCGGAGACGCCGTCGTCGTCAGAATCCAGGTCGAGATAATCCGGCGTGTCATCGTCATCTGTATCGGGGATGGGCAACGGCGTACCGCCCTGATCGGGGTCATACGCATCGTCCAGGCCGTCGCCGTCCGCATCCACACCGCTCGGCGGGATGTATCCCACCGTCGGTTGCGTTTCAATGTTGTCGGGGATGCCGTCGTTGTCGGCGTCAATGTCGAGGTAGTCGGGGTTCCCCTCACCATCCGTGTTGGGGATGGGCAGCGGTGTGCCGCCCTGATCCGGGTCTACGTTGTCGGAGAGGCCGTCGCCGTCCACATCCTCGAAGTTGTCTATGATCCCGTCGCCGTTTTCATCGGTTCCCCCTGCCTCGACGACGTCGGGGATGCCGTCGTTGTCCGAGTCCAGGTCAAGGTAGTCGGGGATATTGTCGCTGTCCGTGTCGGGCACGGGGAGCGGTGTGCCGCCCTGATCGGGGTCTACGTTGTCGGAGAGGCCGTCGCCGTTCACATCCTCGAAGTTGTCTATGATCCCGTCGCCGTTGGCGTCGTCGCCGCCCGCTTCGGTCACATCCGGGATACCGTCGTTGTCGGAGTCCAGGTCAAGGTAGTCGGGGATATTGTCGCCGTCCGTATCGGGTACGGGGAGCGGTGTGCCGCCCTGATCCGGGTCTACGCTGTCCGCCAGCCCGTCGCCGTCCACGTCCTCGAAGCCGTCAATGATGCCGTCGCCGTCATCATCGTCGCCGCCGCCTTCGATGACGTCGGTGATGCCGTCGTTGTCCGAATCCAGGTCGAAGATGTCGGGGATGCCGTCGCGATCTGTGTCCGGGCAGGCGGAGGGCGTCGGGCACTCGTCGGTGTCCAGGATGCCGTCGTTGTCGTCGTCCGGGTCCAGATAGTCAGGCACGCCGTCCCCGTCGTGGTCAGGGAAGCGGTAGCCGGTGTTGTCACTGACGCTGCCGCCGGCCTGGACTGTTACCGTGGTAGGATCGGTGCTGCCGGTTGTCAGGGTGGAACCGGGCGGCAGGTCAGTGTCGTCCACATCTACGGTGGCGCTGCCGGCCTGGACAGTCGCAGTGTACATTCCGTTGGCGCCTGTCGTAACAGTTTGCATCACACCGAGGGAATCGGTGATCACCACGTCCACGCCCATCAATGGTGTATCCACTCCAGGTGTGTAGGTTCCATCGCCATTCACGTCGGTATACACTACGCCAGTCACTTGCCCCATTCCCAAAGGTACAGGGGTCTCGGTGTCGCTATCGTTGCCCGGTGTCGGGTCGTCTTCGTTACCGTCCACCGTGGCGGTGTTGGCATACGGGCCGCTTGCGTTCACCTGCACGCGAATCCGCAAGGTCGCGCTCGCGTCCGCCGCCAATCCGCCCACACTCCAGACGCCAGTGCCCTGGGTGTAGGTCCCCGCGCTGGCGGTGTGCCCTTGATAGGTGTAGCCGCTCGGCAACAGGTCATTCACGATCACGCCCGTCGCCGCGCTCGGACCGTGGTTGGTCACAACCACCGTGAAGGTGATCACGTCCCCGACTACCGGCGTTGAATCGTTCACGCTCTTTGCTACCGCCAAGTCCGCTACTGGCGTGGGAACGGGGGTCTCGGTGTCGCTATCGTTGCCCGGTGTCGGGTCGTCTTCGTTGCCAGCCACCGTGGCGGTGTTGGCATACGGGCCGCTTGCGTTCACCTGCACGCGAATCCGCAGGGTCGCGCTCGCGTCCGCCGCCAATCCGCCCACGCTCCAGACGCCAGTGCCCTGGGTGTAGGTCCCCGCGCTGGCGGTGTGCCCTTGATAGGTGTACCCGCCCAGCAGCAAGTCGTTCACCACCACGCCGGTTGCGGCGCTAGGGCCGTGGTTAGTCACGACCACCGTGAAGGTGATCACGTCCCCCACCGCGGGCGTTGAATCGTTCACGCTCTTCGCCACCGCCAAATCCGTCACTGGCGTGGGAACGGGCGTCTCGGTGTCGCTATCGTTGCCCGGTGTCGGGTCGTCTTCGTTGCCAGCCACCGTGGCGGTGTTGGCATACGGACCGCTTGCGTTCACCTGCACGCGAATCTGCAAGGTCGCGCTCGCGTCCGCCGCCAGATTCCCCACGCTCCAGACGCCAGTGCCCTGGGTGTAGGTCCCCGCGCTGGCGGTGTGCCCTTGATAGGTGTACCCGCCCAGCAGCAAGTCGTTCACCACCACGCCGGTTGCGGCACTAGGGCCGTGGTTGGTCACGACCACCGTGAAGGTGATCACGTCCCCCACCGCGGGCGTCAGGTCGGTAACGGTCTTCACTACCGCCAAATCCGTTATCCCGCTTGGCCCAACGTTCACTGTGTCATCATCATCTTCCGTTGTGCTATGATCATTGGGGGTAGAATCTGGGTCGCCCACATTGCTCGCCCCCACTTCTGCATACACCGGATAAGAACCCGTTGCGTTGACGGTCGCCGTGAAAACTAACGTGACGCTCCCGTCGTCGCCAATAGACCCAATCGTCCACACGCCAGTAGTCGGGTTGTAGCCGCTGCCAGAAACAATTCCACCATAAGTGTAGCCACTCGGCAACAGAAAACTTGCGGTCACACCACTGGTAGCGTCAGGCCCGGTGTTCGTGATCGTGACGGTGAATGTGATAACCTCCCCTACCTCCGGCGTCAAAGTACTCGCCTGAAGGTCCAATTCCAGGTCAGCGCCCGCCACGCGCACGGACTCAGTCGCGGTTGAAGGATGGGTGATTAATAACCAATTGTCAGCCGTGATGACGGCGGTGTTCGTTAACCACGCGCCGGGCGTCGCGGTGGGAGAAACCAGCGCTTGATAGGTAATCCGCACAATGCCTTCAGCCGGCAAACGCATACTATCCGTGATGACCAGTTCGCCGGTTGCGGCGTTGTAAGAAACCGGAGCAAAGCCACTGCTCGTCGTGTACGACAACACACTTTTCTGCCATGTGCGTTCGCTCGTGGTATAGCGTTCTGGCGTAGTTTCGTAAATGGTAACTTGATCAAACCGATAGAAATCGGTATTTTCCAGAGTAGCCGCAGCTTGTATATCCATCTGAATAGAAGAACCGGCGTAGGCGCTCAATGAATATTCTCGCAATGTATAAGCGTCATTAAGCCGCTCCGACACCAACTGCGTGGTATTAATGCTAATCCGATATGTCTCATCGGTGGAGTTAGTAATCCCGCGCACATAGTAACGCAGCAACGGACTGACAAACTGCGACAAATCCGCATCGCGGCTCGCGCCGGCTACATTCGCGTCATTGGTATTGGTCAATTGCAGATAACTGGGCACACTCAAGGCATTGGCCGGCGTAGCGCCAACCGTCGCCGCGCCGGTAGTTGAATTGCCGTCATCGGCAAACTCTACCCAATCAGTATCCCAGGATAGCGAACCATCATTGCCTGTATACCCTGTCGTCGCCGCAGAATTGGAAGTATCGAAGTCATCCGCATAATAGCCGTAAAAGAAGGCGGTATCCGTAACCGTGCGCGTTAAAACCCCCAAGACCGCAATCGGCCAGGTCATACTGAGCGTTCCCGGCACATAGGTTAATCCAGACGGCAACATATCCTGGATATCCAACTCCAGAGCAATGCCGGTGCCTATATTCGTAATTGTAAGAGAATAGGTGATGGTATCCCCGGGTTCCACCAACGCAGAGGATGCCTGTTTCTCTAGCGTCAACATTGCCCGCCCAATGGGGGTATCGGTATCTGGATCAAGAGGATCATCCGGATCCTCAGAATATTTGGGATCAGTCTTGGGGGAATCCACTACCGCCAGATTGGTAATTTCGGTAATCGTAATCGGAATATCGGTGAGCAACTCCACCTGGAAAGTAATCGTCACTTGCTGCTCTGGCCCAATCGTCGGCCACAGAATGCGAAAACTTTCTGCGTCGGCCAGTGGGGTATTACCCCATAACGCGCCATCATAATACTCAACCGCGTCAGTAATAGGCGGTGTAGAGATATACAGGCTTCCCACGACAAAATTTGCATAGGTATAGGGCAAAGTATCGGTCAACACCACATCGTTCATTGACCCCAGCCCGTTATTGTTTAAGATAATCGTGTAGGTGACCGTATCGCCGGGTGAAACATCCCCGGTCAGATCGGCGTCTATCGCCAGGTCATCAGACTTTGAAAGGGTAGGAACCGGCAAGGGAAACACAGTATACCCCAGGTCAAGATAGGGATTTCCGGTGCCCGCAGTACACAAATCTTGACCCCACGCTACGGCCAATTTGTGTTGATAGTCCAGGGTATAAATTAGCGCGCCTTGCAGATTTCGATCAATCGGGTCCGCAATCCGCACCGTCTGCCCGGCAGCTACGGGGATACCGAGAGCTGTCAGCGGTTCATCCCACGCCGCCACGCCAAATACATCCAAATCGCTGCTGTCGCCGTCGCCATTCAAATCCACGCGGTCGGCGGTCTTATTGCCATCCAGGTCCACATAAATGGTCGTATCCGTAATGGCTGTCACAAACGCCAGGTTGCCACTTTCGTCGGGAATAGCATCGCTGGTTCCTGGCGCATATCCGACAACAGCCTGCGACGATAAATCCACATCTGGCACCAACGAGAATGACCAGTCATAAGTCTGTGAATCGCCATTTTCGCCGGAAGAAGAGTCCGCCACCCCAACGCCCCAGAATACATCATCGGACCACAAGTGGATACCCGATGTGCCGTTAGAAATATCTGCATATCCCAAGGCGCCATAGCGTTCCAACAAACTGCGCGTGGTATGCGCCGGAATAGAAAGCGCGACCGTTGCCAGGTTGCTGGAAGCGTTGACCGTAATCGCCGCATCATTAGGGTTGTGGAGATAGATGTCCGAGTCATAATCACTGTCGCCGCTTAATTGGCAAGCCCCGGTAGCGCCAGCTCCACTGTCAGCAAACCCCGGCACCGGCGACCAATACTCATTGCTCCATTTATTTATCGGCAAGAGTGAGTGCCCATTGCCAGAATTGGCGCCAGCACAACCACCGACCAACATCTGTACTTGCACTGGCTGAGTTGCAGTAATGGTATCGGTACTATCTACACCCCCCGCGCCGCCTTGCCCCACACCGTTAATAAAATACGTATCGCCCGTATCCAATGTGACGACATACGCACCGTTGTAATACACCTGCGTGTCATCCACCGCGGCCATCACTTCCAGCCCCGTGAAATTGGCATCATCGCCATCCCCCACGCGAAAATCCAAATCCTCCCCCATCACCGCAACATAGTCCTCGCCCCAATCGGCGACTTCGGCAATTTCCCAGGCCGAAGCCAACACCGGGCCAGGATTAGAAGGGTAAACCATCCGCACCAATGTGGCTCTTTCACCGTAAACCGTGATACGGTCGCGGCCATCGTAGAGATAAGGTGGGCCGCCGCCAACCCCGGCTTCGGTAATGTCACTCTGGAATACCTTAACCGCGCCGGTCCCCAGCGTCCCTACTTCCGTGGAAAGAATATCAGGATACAGAGGATCCACGTCATAGCCATCTTCCCAATGGTCATAATAGTAAATCGTGCCTTCGTAAGAGGACACCAGGACAATGGATGAGTCCAAATAACCACTGATGTGACTGCCAGAATGGCAGACCAACTTCGCGTCAAGCAAATCCCACAAGTTCGTATCATTGAACGGCACAAAGTATTGATGCGCCGTGGGGTCAATGACGCGCACGTTAGGCAGCCCCGGCTCGCCAGCGTCCTGACGCCCATTGCCGTTCTTGTCCGCAAAAACCACGCCGTAAATGTCGCCGCTGGTGCGGTCATACACGGCCGTGAAACGCACGCCATTCGGCAGCGCGTCCGAAGTTTGCGTCGCACCGGGCGTCACCCACAGAACCGGCGAAACCGTGTTAGCCATCAATCCCCAACCATCCGACAACGAAGCCAGGTCAAGGGTGAGGCGGTGCGAGCCGTGCGGCAACCCCACAAAACGGTAGCGCCCGGCGGCATCGGTCAGGGTAGTGGGTAAGTCAGCGGCGGCTCGGGGTTGTGAATTCTGGGCCGCCGTCAAAACCGCATCCAGCACTGACTGCACATAAGTCGCCGGCCCATAAACTGGTCCCGCGGCCACGCTGGCAACCGGCGCCGGAGCAGAGACGCTATCCGTTGGTCGAACAACTTCGGCCGCTGCCCCCACCGACTGGACAGCCGAAAGCAGCGGTGCAGTGACCATCACCCACATCACCATCAAAGCTATGCACCGCATCCACCAGGGGTTCGCAAGCCGCCGGGGGCGGGGGGCGTCGCCGAAATTCTGGCGCACAGTCTTCAAATTCTGCAAACCTGATACACTGCCGAGTATTTTAGTCATCGTTGCACCTTTCCTATGCTCAAGACCTGCTTGATCACAAAATTTAATAAGCAAGCTGAAACTATTAAGTGCCTGGCGAAGTCCTGAGTGGGGGATAGGGGACAGGATCGCCGGTCATTCTTACCAAAAACAAATAAAGCACTACTTACAGTATAGCCAAATCGTGGGGGGTTGTATAGGGGAAAATTTCTTATCCCCTGGTAGAAAACTTCTTATGAGGAATTGCTCATTAACTGGCGGTTCACCAGCGGTTGGATGAAAAAAACTTTCTCAACGGATGTAACGGAATTTAACGGATATTTTCTCCGTTTAATCCGTTCAATCCGTTGCGGCTATTTTCAAGCGGCCACTGGCCTGCGGGCCAATGCTTTCAGTAAGAAACTGGGAAGTTTCTTAGCAGGGAATTCATCATTAACCGGCCGTTCACCAGCGGTCGAATGAAAATTTCACGTAAAGACGCCAGGCTCGCCAAGTTCTTGTTTTTTTTACTTTGCGTCTTTGCGCCTTTGCGTGAAATAGTCTTTATTTTCAGAGGAGGATTAATGGATGAGTTGACGCTGTAGCGCCAGTTTGACCAGTTCGGGGATGCTTTGCATATTGAGCTTTTCCATCACGGCGGCGCGATGCTTGTACACCGTTTTATCCGAGATGTCCAGCTTGACGCCAATTTCGCTGGGCGACAGCCCTTGCACCAACAGTTCAAACACTTCCAACTCGCGTGGGCTAAGTTTGACCAGAGGATCGTTGAACCCGCGCCCCGGTTTTCCGGACGTCAATTGCAGATCCTGGGTGAGATCGTGAACATGCGTCTGCAACCGGCCCAAAATGCGCCGCGCCGCACTCAGCGAGGATAACAAGAGGGTTGGCGCGCTGTGGGGCGCGGCGATGTACATTTGCAACGTATCCAATTGCTCGGCCAGTTGCGTGAGCATCGGCAGCACCTGCTCATATAAAGCGTGTTCCAGATCGGAGTACCGAGTCTGTTGCTGTTGTAGCAATTGGCCGTTCAAAGTTTGCAGGTACTCATTCTGATGGCGGATCAATTCCAACATCTGATCGCGTTCTTGATCGCGCGCCTGCCGCTGCTGGACTTCCGCCCGGAGTTGCGCATTGGTCAACATCAACTCGGTCGTGCGTTCCTGCACCTGCGTTTCCCTTTGCGCGACCTGATCCTGCAACTGGCATTGGAGAGCATGAAGCATCAGGTGCATTCTGACGCGCGCCAGCACCTCTGTGGGTTGCGCCGGCTTGGTGATATAATCCACGCCACCGACGTCGAACCCCCGCACTTTTTCCGCCGTTTCGGAAAGCGCCGTCATAAAGATCACCGGGATGGCCCGCGTGCGTGGATTCAACTTGAGCTGGCGGCACGTTTCAAAGCCATCCAGTCCCGGCATCATCACGTCCAGCAAGATGATGTCCGGTTGCGCCGTTTCCGCAATCTGAAGGGCGCGCGTCCCATCGCGCGCGGCCAGAACCTTGAAGTTAGCCTGATCCAGATAAGCCCATAACAGGCGTAGATTCGCCGGTTCATCATCCACAATCAAGATAACATTCTGCTCGGCGTCGGAAGGATCTGTGAGCGAGGACATCATAGCTTCTTCCATAATGGTTTATTATACTCAACTTATCCTTAAGAGGAATAGAAGCGCAGGGCTTTATCATTCTCGGCAGGTACAACCTGTCGAGGAGATTTTGCGGCTGAAGCCGCCGGTAAGAAGGCGGTTTTGCGGTGACGGGCGGTAGCCCG
>DAOUGD010000047.1:0-11290 GCA_034429475.1 Anaerolineae bacterium | reverse complement strand
TTGGCTGAGGTCTAGCCCTAGCTGTTCGACAAAGGCACATAGTTTTTCAGAATTGTGTACAATACGAGTGAGCATGGGATTGCCTCCTGTTGGAACTGGTAGATTCGTGATATCACTATTCTACTCAGGAGGCGTCCCATGTTCTACGTCCTAATTTTCGCCAAAGTCGAGGTGGATATAGACAATCAGATAAAGTTTTGGACAAAGTTATGCTAAGTTGAGCGTAAAACCTAAGACAAGTGTCAAAATCATTATCTGAACCTCTATAGCGACGCCTACGAGGGCGCCGGCTCAGGCTCCACCGGCTGCCTCTACTTCCCCCAGGTGAAACGCCGCCAGTTTGGCGGAAGCTGGTACGACTACTCCGGGATTGTCGTCCAGAACCTCGCGCCGAACACTACCGCCCCCGTCGCCATCAAATTCTATGACCGTGCGGGCGTCCTGAAATTATCGCGCACAGACACCCTCCCTGCCAACTCCGCGCACGGCTACAACACCCGCTATGGGGGGGATCTGCCTCTGGCGGACTTCGAGCTACTGGGCACCGCCTTCAATGGCTCCGTGAGCGTGTGCAGCACGGACAACCGCCCGATCAGCGGCGTGAGCAAGACCTGGATCGAGGGCAGCGTCAATGCCACGGAGATGTACCTGGGGGAGGCTCGCGGAGCGACTACCCTGATCGCGCCGCTGGTCTACCGCCAGACCTACTCCGGCGGATGGGCCGACCCGCAGGATGCCACCGCCTGGCAGGCCGATACCGGCGTCATCATCCACAACCTGGGGACGGCGCAGGCCAACGTCACCGTGTCCATCTACGGCCAGAATGGCGACCTGAAAACGTCTTTCAACGACACCATCCCGGCCAATTCACCGCACGGCTACTATACGCGCTACTGCAATACGCAAGGGTGCGGGGAGGCTCCCTGGAACGCCATCAACGCCCTGGGGTATAGCTTCTCCGGCTCTATGCGCATCGAATCCACCGGCGCGACGCCCCAGCCGTTGGTGGGCGTGGTGGATATGGGCCGGGAAACCCGCGCGGTTTACTATTACAATGCCGTACAGCGCTGAAGCCAGTACTTCAAGAGAAACTTTCAATAGAGCGCGACAACCTTTGATTGCAAATTTCACAAAAAGGAGGAGGCATGGCGTAGCCAGCGCTCGGGCTATGGATGCAAAACCGAATGGAAAAGCAAAGTCGTTGGATGAGCGGAATATTGGGATTTGTGGTGTTGGTGGGATTGGCCGTCGCCGCCGGCTGGGGATTGCGGGCCATTGGACGCCACGCGGCCAATGCGGATACCCTCCAACCCACGGGGATCATCCCCACAGTCAATGAACCCCCTGAGAGTATGCCGGAGATCATCTCGCCTGTGGCAACGCCGCAGGCTGCGTCCACTGCCCCTACCGTCTCGGCCACACCGATCCTATCGGCCATCCCGGAAAGCAGTTTCACCCCGGTCCCGGCGCTGTTATTTGTGGCGGATCAGGTGATGTACTGGTTGCCGGCCGGAGAGTCCCTGACCCAGACCGCCGCTCAATTGGTTCCCTTGCAGTTGGGGGAAGCCGGCGAATATGTCGTCGGTATCTTCCCTTCACCCGACCGGCAGCGAGTCATCCTGTTCACGCACTTTCCTCCACCGAAAGACGAGGCGTGGAAAGCCTACGTCTGGGACTTACGCCCGGATCAGGCGCCCCGCGAAGTCATGGGCTATGCTGAATTTGGGTGGGGGAGCAAGTTCTTTGGTTGGTATCCCGACAACCGCCAGATTGTCTACTGGGAGGACGGCGCCGGCGTCTTCCTCCAGGACGTGGATACCGGCAAGCGCACGCTCGTAACGTCAGTGCGCGACTGGGCCACTTATCTGCCTTCGTCTCCCCAGGTAGATGCGGTAGCCGTTTCGCCGGATGGCCGCTCTGTGATCCTCTCATTTGTATGGTTCTTTGATGAGCATGACCAATGGGAAGTATGGCGCGGGCGGATTGATGGCAGCGGGGCGGAAAAATTGTTCACCTCTGCGGCTACGGCGCGGATGTCCTGGTCGCCCGATGGCAAGTGGATCGCGTTGGTCGAGGGGGGAAATGTAGTAGTAATGCCGGCGGACGGAGACGGACAGTCCCGCCGGCCGGTGGGAAGACGCTATATGGGAGGGCTGGACCCCGGCTGGTCTCCTGACGGCCGCTATCTGGTATTTGACGCCAGGAACGATACCCCATCAGCGCCCTCGCGCGAATTACCCGAGGCAGACAAAGGCAAAGGAGCCATGGACTTCAGTCCGTTCACCATCCAAATTGTAGACGTTGCACAGGGTATGGAGAGAGCGTTAACGCCGGATACGGTAGGGGGGGAGGTGGCGCCTGCCTGGTCGCCTGATGGCTGGCGGGTGGCATTCCTCTCGGATCGCAGCGGCGCGATTGAGGTGTGGGTAATTGATGCAGACGGCAACAATTTGCAGCAAGTGACCTTTGATAGCCGGTCGCGCGTTACAGCCCCCGCCTGGGTGTCTCTGATGATTCAGGATAAGCCATAAGCAAAGGTACTCAAAACCATGAAACTCTTTATCTCTATCGCCCGAGTCTGCCTCTTTCTAACCATTATGCTCATCGTAGCAGTCTGGCCGGACTTTTCCCATCCGGTTATCGCACAAGCCCCGACGCCTTTCCTGGCTGCTCCTTATTATGGAACCTGGGGAGTCAGCCGGCGTTGGATACCCAACCTCCATTACGGGATTGACTTTACTTTGAATTATGGCGCTGTCCTGGCTGCTGCCGCAGGAACGATAGATCGCAGTCGATGGGATGATCCCTTTTGTCATGACGATCAATGGCACGGGCCTACTTGCAGCAACGGAACACGAGGATATCTAGGGCTGTACGTCCGGATCTATCATGGGCCGACCGACCACCCCTACTATACCTTCTACGGTCATCTCAGCGTAGCGCGGTTCCCTGGCACGGTGAGGCAGGGGGAACGGATCGGTCTCAGCGGCGACACCGGCGACTCAACCGGCCCGCATCTGCACTTCGAGGTACGTCATGACGGTGAAGCTCCGGGATTTGCCGTGAATCCCGATAGCGAGAATGGGATCTCATTGTGGACGGTCGGGGAGTGGGCCGGTCCCTATCCGGCGCAGTCAGTGCCATCCTGGCGTTTTTCGGGGCCACTACAATACGGCGCCATGGTCACAGTAGACGATACGCCAGACAATACGGGAGGCTTCACCAAGGGGAGTGATTATGACACTTCCGTAGTTTCGTGCCCTCCCAATAGTTGTCCCTACTGGACAACGACTACCGGCTACGACGGAGATGCCTATTTTACCTACGTTTGGACCAGTCAAAAAGACTACTGGGCTAAATGGCAACCTACGATAGCTCAAGCCGGCTTATACGGAGTGCGCGTCTATTTCCCCTGTGCTGCGGTAAGCCGTAACGAGCGGTCATGGTTTGTGCATTATCGCGTTCATGCGCAGAGCGGCGACTTGGATTTTCACGTCGATCAAGTGGATCGGTGTGATCAGTGGGTCAATCTGGCGCAGTTTTACTTCGCCGTCGGGAATGGCGGATACGTGTATCTTTTCGATGATACCAATGAAAGACAGTATGATCCGAATCGAAAAATACTGGTAGATGCGGTTTCGTTCCACCCGGTCGTGATTAAGGCCTTTGAGACCGAATCCTATGATCAGGGACCTGGGTTATGGCAACGTACTCCTCGCAGTAGTCATGACTGGACCCAAAGCACTGCGCTAGGCGGATACATTGGGAATGGCTATATGGAAGCGACGCCCAATACGGGGCTACAGATCAATACCGGCTACACGACCAGCAGCCCAGAAATGCAATATCAAATACCTTTTCCAGCAGCGGGCACCTACCACGTTTGGTTACGGGGTTACGGCGGCAATGGCGCGGATGATTCCATTCATGCCGGCCTGGATGGACAGGCGGTAGCCAGCGCTGACCGCATCTGTGGCTGTGGTTGGATCAATCCCGGCTGGCAGTGGGGCAAAGGAACGCTGGACGGGACTCCGGCAACCATCTATGTCAACACGCCCGGACTACACATAATTAACCTGTGGATGCGCGAAGATGGGTTTCGTGTGGATCAAGTACTGTTGACACAAGATGCCAATTACGCCCCTTGATTCTTAGTTCAAGATTTGTGCCATAGGGAAGCCTTTTCCCGATCGAAATGAGCGTGACCCAAGGTGGAACTATGGGGTAATCAAGCGGTCCTGACTATACCGACGGACTACACCGCTGATCACAAAAAGCGCCGGAGTATCCCGGCGCTTTTTGTGTTGTTCATATCCCTATCTACTTCAAAATAATCCGCGCATCTACCACCTTCAACCCCTGTCCTTCTGTGTACACCATCACGGGATTCGCGTCCGATTCGGCGATCTCATCGCCCAGGTCGGTGATCATCTGCGAATAGCGGCTCAGGGCTTCGGCGAGGGCGGCGCGGTCGCGGGGGACTTCGCCGCGCGCGCCGGCGAGGAGCGGCGCGCCCTGGATGTCCGCCAGCATCGCCCGTGCCTGCTCCGCCGAGATCGGCGCAACGCGGAAGGTCACGTCCTTGAGGATTTCGATGAAGATGCCGCCCAGGCCGAACATCACGGTGGGGCCAAACGTGGGGTCGTTGATCGATCCCAGGATGACTTCCAGGCCGGCCGGCGCCATCTGCTGGACGGCCACGCCGTCCAGACGCGCGTCGGCTTTGTAGGCGCGGGCGTTGGCGAGAATGGTGCGATACGCGAGGCGCACTTCGTCCGCGTTGCGCAGGTTGACTTTCACCCCGCCCGCGTCCGATTTGTGCAGGATGTCGGGCGACATAATCTTCAGCACCACCGGGTAGCCCATCGTCTCGGCCAGTTGCACCGCCGCGTCCTCCGTCGTCGCCAGGTCGGTGAGGGCGACGGGCAATCCGTAGGCGGTGAATACCTGCTTGGACTCGATTTCGGTGAGATGCGCGCGCCCGGCGGCCCGCGCCTGCGCGATGACGGCGCGCGCGGCGGCTTCGTCCACATCGCGGCGCGGCGTGAAGGTCTCCGCCGCCAGGGACGCATTGCGCGCGTACTCGTGCAGCGCGGCGATGGCGTTCACGGCAATGTCCGGTGCGCCGTAAGTCGGGAGGCCGTGCTCGACGAGCCATTGCATCGACCGCCCCGCCTCTGCGCCGCCGATGAACGACACGGCGATGGGCTTGTCCGTCACGCCGGATTCGTCCACGGCGCGCTTGATGGCTTCGGCAATCTCCATCGGGTCGTTGCGCTGCGTCTCGCAGAAGAGCACCACCAGCCCATGCACCCAGGGATGTTGGAGCGCCGTCCGCACCGTCGCCAGATATTCCGGCCAGCCGCCCATCCCCGTCAGGTCGGCGGGATTCTTCACCGAGCCGATTTCGGGGACGTAGACGCGCAGCGCGGCCTGCAAGTCGTCCGGCGCAAAGCGCAGGGGGATGCCGTAACGTTCCGCCGCGTCCGTCGCCAGCACGCCCACGCCGCCGCCGTTGGAGATGATCATCAGATTGTCGCCGCGCATCGGAGGCTGCAAGGAGAGGGCGAGCGTGCGGTCGAACAGGTTGTTCAGGTCGGTGGCGCGCACCACGCCGGCCTGTTGTAGCGCCGCGTCGTACACCTTGCCCTTGCCGGCCATCGCGCCGGTGTGGGAGAGCGCCGCCGCTGCCCCATGTGCCGAGACACCCGACTTGAGCGCGACGATAGGCTTGTGGGTTTGCCGCGCGATCTCCAAAAAGCGCCGCCCGTTCTGAAAGCCCTCGACGTAAATTGTGATGCACGTCGTCTGCGCGTCCTGATCCAGCCAGCGCACCAAATCGCCGAAGTTCACGTCGGCCATGTTGCCGACGGAGATCATCTTGTCGAAGCCGACGTTGCGCACGTAGCTGGCGACGGTCATTGCAATGAGCAACGCGCCGCTCTGGGAGATCATCGCGGCCTTGCCCGGCAGCGGCATGAACGGCCCAAAGGAAGCGTTGCACTTATCCGCATTGCACATAATGCCCACGATGTTCGGCCCCAACATCCGCATCCCGTAGCGGCGCACCACCGCGAGCAGTTCCGCCTCCAGGTCTTTGCGGCCAATCTCGCTGTACCCGGACGCGACCACAATCAGCCCTTTGACGCCCTTCCGCCCACATTCCTCGGCCACCGCCAGCGTGCGGGCGGCAGGCACAATCAACATCGCCATGTCAATCTCGCCGGGGACGTCCAGCACGGAAGGATAGCAGGGCAGGCCCAGCACATCGCCGTTTTCCCGGTTGTTGATGGGGTAGACTTTGCCCGGATACTGGCAATCAATCAGGTTTTTCAACGCCAGATAGCCGATTTTGCCCGGCGTGTTCGATGCGCCGATCACGGCGATGGACTGGGGACGCAGTAACGCATTCAGTGCTTCAAGCTCCACGATGAGGCCTCCTCAAAGTAGTCATAAAGTAATGAGAAATGCGTAATGGGAAATGAGTAACTCGTTACTCATTTCCCATTACGCATTACCATTCACCCATTTCCGATTTCCGTTCATAAAAGCAAAAGTTGCAAGTTATAGAGATTATAACTTGCAACTTTCAACTTGCCACGTTTAACTTGTAACTTTTAGCCTGTGACGTCTAGTCCTAAGCTTTGATACAGGCGCTCGAAGTCGAAATGTTCTTCCAACATCGTCTCGAACTGCTCTAACTTGACCGTCTGCCCCAGGCGCGTCTTGCCGAAGATGTCGTCAATGGCGTCCACGGTTTCCATCGTGTTCTTGCGCACCAACAGCACCGGCACACCGACCTCCTCGGCGCGGCGCAGCACTTCCGGCACCGGGCGCAGGTGACCGGTGAGGATGAGGCACTGCGTCGCCGTTTCCAGCGAGGCCAGTTGGATGTCGGCGCGGTCGCCGCCAGTGATAACCGCCTTCGTGCCGGGGATGCGGCGCATCCGGGGCAGCGCCTGCTCCGCGCTCATCGCGCCGACCATCAAGTTCTCGACTAACACGTCTTTTTTGTCGGCGCAGGCCAGGAATTCGGCTTCCAGGACTTCGGCAATCTCGCCGACGCTGATGGCCTGCAACTGTTCGCGCAGCGGCAGCACCCCCATCGTCGGGATACCACGCCCTTCCATACACGAGAAGCACTCTTGCAGGCCCGGCAAATCCGCTTCGGGCACGGCGTTGATAGCTAACCCGATCAGCCGCTTTCCCAATTGCCGGTAAGCATCCACACAGGCGTCGCCCATACTCACCGGGTTGCGGTAGCGGAGCATCGCCAGCACCGGCAAATCCAGCCGGTTGGCGACCGCCACGGGGTCCACTTCCAGGCTCAGCCCTTCGCGCAGCGACGCGCCGCCCTCGACCAGCATGATGTCTTTGCCGACCATGATCCGCCGGTAAGCGGCCTCAATTTGCGGCATCAGGTCGCGGTCAATGCAGCCGCAACGCAATTCCTGCACCATCGAGGGCGCCAACACCACGCCCACCATGGCCGCCAGGGGATCCTCCAGATTTAAGATGCGGCGAATGAACGTAGCATCCTCGTCATAGGCTCGACCTGGCAGTGGTTCCCAGGGATAGGTGGAAACCGGCTTGAAGTAACCGACTTTGTAACCCGCCTTTTGAAGACGCTGCCCCAGCGCCAAACAGAACGCCGTCTTGCCGCTGAACCGTTGTACTGAGGTGATATACAATGCTTTCACAAGTCCCTCCTCGGAAATGGTCATGAGAAATGGGAAATGGGTAATTAGTGGCGCGCGCGCCCCTCAACTTTTTCGTCAAATCGGAACGACAGGGTGATTTCGCCGCCTTCGTATTCGGTATGCAAAATGCAGCCGCTCCGCTGGAAAACTCGCATCATCGCCATGTTGCCGGCAATAACGTTGGCGCGGAACCCATGAATGCGTCGCTCCCGCGCGACGCGCATCAGGAAGTGCAGCAAGTGGGACCCGATCCCCCGTCGCTGATAGTCGTCGCTCACAGAGAAAGCGACCTCGGCCATATTCTCGTTGTAGTCCATCATCCAGTGTCCGGCGGCCACGATGGGCGCCGTATCCGATGTGCCCAACGTTCCCACGATGCCCATGTGCCGGTCGTAATCGGCGGCCACCATCTCCTGCGCCAGCTCGTGCGGGAAGTCGCGGCGCACCTGGAAGAAACGCAGGTACACGGAACGTTCCGACAACTTGTAGAGGTACTCCTGGAACAACCGCTCGTCGCTCGGTTTGACCGGGCGGAAGAACAGGTCCAGGTCGCCGAAACGCTCGGAGTGTTCCATTTCCACGGGGTAAATGGTTTCGGGGATGATCTGGTCTTCGTAGAGGTACTTCATCTTCTTGGCTTCGGCCAGCAATTGCTCGCGGAATTGCGGGTGGGCGATCTGGATGAGCGCCACGGCGCGTTCCCGCAGGCTCTTGCCGTGCAGATAGGCCACGCCGTACTCGGTGGCGATGTAGTGGACGTTGCCGCGCGTCGTGGTCACGCCGGCGCCTTCGCTCAACGCGGGAACAATGCGGGAAACTGTACCGTTGGGCGTTTCCGCCGTGGAAGGGATCGCAATGATAGGCTTTCCCTGGCGCGACATCGAAGCGCCGCGCATGAAGTCGGCCTGCCCGCCGATGCCGCTGTAAATTTGATGACCTAGCGAGTCCGCGCACACCTGTCCGGTGATGTCTACCTGCAAAGCCGTGTTGATCGCCACCATCTTCTCGTTCTTGGCGATGTTGGAAGGCAGCGAACTGTAATCCACCGGATGGAACTCAAAGATGGGGTTGTTGTCCACGTAATCGTAGAGCCGCCGCGTGCCCACGCAGAAGGTCGCGATAATTTTGCCCTTATAGTAGTTCTTACGCGCATTGGTCACCACACCGGCTTCAATCAGGTCAATCAGCCCATCGGAGAACATCTCTGTATGCACGCCCAGGTCTTTCTTGTCCATCAAGCCGTAGAGGATCGCATTCGGTACTGAACCGATACCCACCTGGATGGTGGAGCCGTTTTCGACCAGGCGCGTGACGTGGCGCGCGATCTGCAAGGCGACGGCGTCCGGCGTGACAGAATGATACTCCAACAACGGCTCGTCATACTCCACCAGATAGTCAATATCCTCCACGTGGATGAAGCTGTTGCCCAGCGTGCGCGGCATCTGTGGGTTCACCTGCGCGATCACCAGTCCGGCGGTTTCGGCGGCGGCCTTGACCGCTTCCACCGACACGCCCAATGAACAGAACCCGAATTTGTCCGGCGGTGTGACCTGAATCAGCGCCACATCCAACGGCATCCGCCCGCTGTAAAACAGTCCTGGAATTTCGGAAAGGAAAATCGGCGTGTAGTCGGCCAACCCCTCGGCCACGGCAGCGCGCACTCCTGGCCCCACGAACAAGGAGTTGTGGCGGAAATGCCGGTCATAAGCCTTGATGGCGTGCGGAGCCGAACCCAGCGTGAGCATGTGGACGATTTCGACGTCGTTCAGGCGATTGCCCTCTCCGCCCAGCTTAACCAATTCTTCTAGCAAGTGCTGCGGAACGCCGCACCCTGGGCCGAGAAAGACGCGGTTGCCGCTCCGAATCTTCGCCAGCGCATCCCGCGCGCTGGCCTTACGTTCTGTATACAATTTGTTCCAATTCGCCATAACTGGCATAAACGATCATCTCCTTTGTATCGTAAAAGGTAATGAGAAATGGATAATGGGAAATGGGTACAGGGAAATCGGTTAGGCGATTCCAGAAAAATAATCATCCCAAAAACCGCCTATTTCCCCGGAAATTTCGTTGATTTTGGGATGATTTAAATTCTGGAACGGCCTTACTGGTTATGGTTGTTGAGTACCAATTTCCAATCCCCGATCACTGATTTCTCTTTATCACTAAGCGGTTTTCATTGCCTGCGGCGGTTTGACAAACCAACCAATGACCGCCGCTACTAGACAAGCTATACCACAGATCGTAAAGACTACAAGCCAACCTTGCAGGCCGGTCCCACTTTTGAGGCTGGCGTCACGCAAGGCCCCGGCCAGGATCGGTCCGACGATGCCGCCGACGCCGTAGGCGGTGAAGACCCACCCGTAGTTGAGGCCCAGGTTCTTGGCGCCGAACATGTCCGACGTTGCCAGCGGGAAGAGCGCGAAGTTGCCGCCAAAGTTGAAGCCGATCAAGGTCGCCGCCAGGTACAGCAACACCGGCGCGCCGCCCATCAAGAAGAACAACAGCATGACCACACCCTGCACCGCGCACATGATGACCAGTGACAGTTTGTAACCGATTTTGTCGGCCACCATCCCCCAAACGATGCGCCCGATGCCGTTGGCGAGCGAATAGAACACCGCCATCGCCGTGCCGGCGACTGCGCTGGCCGCGTCAGGCGTCAGGCCGGCGCGTTCTTGCAGTGCGTCAATGCCAAAAAACTTGATGTTGCCAATCGTCATTAGTCCGGCCATGCTGGAGAAGATGAACATGGCCCAGGTGGCCCAGAAGGGGAGCATCCGCAGCATTTCTTTGGGCTGGTAGTCCACCTTGACGTCCGCTTTGCCCTTGCCCTTGCCCTTACCGGCGGGCTGCGGCGCTTTCCAACCTTTGGGCGCGTACCCGTCGGGCGGATTCACCATCCAGGTTGAGCCGCCGATCACGGCCACGGCAAAAATAATTCCGTAGATTAAAAAGACTTTGAGAACTCCCAGGTTCAGCAAATGTCCCCAGTTGCCGGCCAGATAAATCCAGATCAGCGCGCCGAAACCAAACCCGGCGACGCCCAGGCCGGTGATGAGGCCTTTCTTGTCGGGATACCACTTCACGCCGACGGCAATGGGGCAGACGTAGGCCAGACCGATGCCGGCGCCGCCCACCAACCCGATGAAGATCACCTGCGCCCAGAAGCTCTGTCCGAACAACCCGGCGAGGATGTAGCCCGCCCCCAACACCGCGCCGCCGGTCAACGCCACGATGCGCGGCCCGGATTTGGCCTGCCAACGCCCCGCTAACACCATCACAATGGCAAAGGTAGCCAGAGACACGGAAAATATCGTCTGTGTCTGCGTGCTGGTGAAATTGAATGGCTCTTTTTGTAACTCCGGCGTAAACACACTCCAGGCGTAAATCGCGCCCAGACACAATTGAATCAATAAGGCCCCAACGACCACCAGGCGGCGGTCAAGAATTTTTTTCTCTGCCATCATAATGCCTTCCTTGAAAAGTCCCTTAAGAACCTATCCGAAAATTATGGCGACGATGCGCCACCAGGCCGAGCCTTGCGGCTGAAGTCGCTTTCGGGGGAGTGTTTTTTCGTGGGCGGGCGCAGC
>DAOUGD010000046.1:0-53790 GCA_034429475.1 Anaerolineae bacterium | reverse complement strand
AGTATTTACAGTCTTTGTTGGGACAATAGAGCGTGTTCCAATCCATTTTCGCATCCTTGTGTAGCATTTGTGATGCTCTTAAGGATACGACAAATGGCACACTATTTCACTTCCTCATCAAGGAAAATGAGCGACAATACCCCGAATTTTATCAAAGGGAGTAAACAGTTCCCTGGGTTGGATAAAGGCATCCGCTGAAATGGGTAAAACACGTTGATGGCATTGGCCAATTCGTCAATCATACCCCGGTCTTCCGGCGCGATCTCGCATAAATACTTTTTCAGCCTATCGGGATCATTGTATAAAGTGATAATGTGATCCCTTAGAAATATTTTATAGGACATATCCTTGTAATAAATCTTTTTATCCTTGAGGGCGCCCAGTTCCTGCCAGATTTCGTGAAATGGATGTTCCGGTGATGTACCTTCCAGCCAGTGGATACTGCCATCAAAGGTATAGCCCTTTCTCACCCATGAAGTACACAAGCCGCCAGGGTGAGTGTGCATTTCGAAGATATGGGTAGCATACCCATTCATCCGAGCATAGCAGCCGGCAGACAACCCCGCTATACCTCCGCCAATGATGATGATTTTCTTCATTGTGTTCATTGCTCCTTCCCTGGAAGTACTTTGACCCCGGCTACACCGGCTCGCCCTCCGTCTCCCGATTTCCGGGCTTCGATGGTTGCGTCTACACCCTCAGCATATCCGCCAGTCTCACGTCAGGATGGTGATACCGCCGCTTGCCGGCGGTGTGGCTCCCAAACTGGATCGCCTGCTGCGGGCACCACTGCAAGCAGGCGAAGCACTGCTCGCAGCGCTCTTGCCACTGCGGTTTGCCCTCAACGATGCGGATGTTGTCAACCGGGCAAATCCGGGCGCACGTGCCGCAGCCAATGCAATGTTCATCCGCGTGAAATGCCCGATCCATCAACTGGCGGCTTTCCAAAAAGGACAGTTCAGTCGGTTCTGTAACGCCGGCGATTTTCAGCCACGTTGATTTTCCGAGGGTCTCATTCAAGTTGAGGCGATCTGCCAGGCGGGTGAGAAAGTCGGCGGTGATCTCAAAGTCCCCCGATTTCCCGGCGCGGATGTAGGCGACGATCGGTTCGATGCGCGCCAGCGCCGCGTCCAGCAAGGCGCATTGTTTCTCAAGGGGGACTTCTCGGAGGGTAAACGCGCTGAAGAAGCCTTTGAGCTTGAGTGTGGGCGTGAGGTAGTTATACGGCATCTGCACGCCGAATCCGGCGGCAAGGCGCCCGCCGCGCGCCTCTATGAGTTTCGCCAGATGGGGAATAGCCATGCCGATGGTGTCTCCATACGTGCAGACGGCAAACAGATACGTGGCTTCCAACCCCGCCAGTTTATCTGCGAAATGTTTGATAATCAGCGGCAGACCCTTGTTGTAGACGGGGAACACCAGACCCAGCACGTCGGCCTGCGGTGTGATCCGCTCCTGCTCCATCATGGAGGGGATGGCGCGCAAGTCGCCGCCGAGGCGCGTAGCGATCTCCCGCGCGACGGCCAAAGAGTTGCCGGTGCCGGAAAAGTAAGCGATTTCGGTACTCAAGCGATCTCTCTCGCGCGTTTGAGGAGCGCGCGCGCCACCAACAGGTGCCATACCATCCACAACGCACCGCCGCTGGACATCAGAACGATTTGCAGGACTGGCGAAAAGGCGAAAGTCAGGCAATACACCAGGTCGCAGCCGCTTGCCAGCAGCCCTACAATGCCGGTAACGCGGTGGACGCGCAGCATGAGGACCGACAACAGCAGCCCCGCCAGGGCGATTAACAGCAGACTGACCCACACGCCCGTGCCAGGGGACGCGACCGCCGGATCGTTGGTTGCCAGCAGCGATTGCCCGGCGGTCAACAGGGCGGCGCGTTGCGCTTCGGACGTTGCGGCGGCGTATTGCCGGCCGAGGGAGAACAGCGTCAGCGAGATATTCGCGGCGAAACTGACGGCGATGCCCACCAATCCGCCGCCGAGCGCCAACGCCGCCATGCTTTTGTGCGTCTGCCAGAACGCCGCGCCCAGCGCCAGAAAAACTATCCCTTCCAAAGCGTAATTGGCAAGATCGAAGAAAGCCAGAAAAGCAAGGCCAACGAACGGACTGGTTTGCAACAGGGCATACCAATCCGCGGCCGAGACGGGAATGGCGTCTGCGCCGGTGAACAGCGACACCTCAGCGCCGATATTGCGCCGGAAGAGGAGCGCGGTGGTCAGGGCGGCAACCGCGCCGATTCGGTAAAGTGGTTTCCAGGTATCGGCTTGTTTCATATTGCGCCCTGCGCTTTGCTGCGCAAGAGTATTTTCCAGCGCCGTTGACGGTGACGGTAAAACAGGTGGGCAAAGGCCCAGACGCCCCCGGTCAGCAGCCCGGCCTGGATTTCGATCTCGTCGGTGTAGTGCAGTCTGCTATCCCCAAGTGAGTGAAATCGAATGGTGTGGTTCCAAACCGGTGCGAGTGCGCCGCTTTCCTCGCTCTCGATCAGGTTCGCCTCCCGATCAATGGTGACAAGCGTGATGTGGTGTTCTCCGGCAGGCAGCAAGCCGAACAAGGACAGCCGCAGCGGGTACGTCTTGCCCACCACCCACTCGCTGTCGAGATCACCGGCAACCAGCGATTCGAAATGCAGAAACGGCGCGGCCACAAAGCGTAGCGAGGCCGGGCGGCTGATTTCATTCCATAGTTGTTCCGCCGTACAGTCGAACGTGGTTGAAATACGCGCCAACATGGCTCAACCGAGTTTTTCGGCCAGGCCCGTCGCCCATGTGCGGATGGCGTCCCAATCACGGGCGTCGCTGGCCGGCTGGCCGTGCAAGGGGCTGGCGGGGATGATTTTGAGTAATGTGTCGGGGAAACGGAGTTTGTCAGGGTCATACTTGCCGCCGAACAATTCCACCGCCACCGGCTTGAGCCAGGGATATTTGCCCACCTGAGTATCTAATGAAGCGCGCACTGCATCCCACCCTTCATCGGCGCGCGTCGGGCCGAGCGAGAAGAGGACGACCGGCAGCTTTGCCAGCGCGGCCTGATGCTGCGTGAGGAAGCGCTGCGCGTCCTTGAGCCAGCTCCCGATGTAGAGCGGCGCGCCCACTACGACGGCGCGGTAGCCCGCCAGCGACCGCACTTGCTTTGCAGGTTGCACGTCCACCGCCAGGCCGCTTTCGCGCAGCGTCGCCGCGACTTTTTCGGCGACTTCCTGGGTGGAACCATAACGGGTGGCATACGTCACGAGGACTGAGTCTGACATGGTTTCTCCTTTCTGTTAGTGCATTGGTGTGATAAAAAAGCCCGCCGTTCAGGTTGAGGTAAAAACCAACCCTTTCCTCAGTCTATTACGCAGAAATCGCGCCTGGGTTTCAGCTTTCTGCTTCGATGTAACTGTCAATGTGCTGTTTCGAATATCGCGTAACTGGTGTATTCCAGCAGCTAAAAACCCTTGCCAAGACTATTCCAAAAGAGCATGAACCAGACAAAGCCAACCGCCCCCAATGTCACCAGGGTATAATGAATTCGCCCACCCAGACCCCAGAACCGGCGCGCCCAGGCCAGGGCGGTGAAGACCATCATCCCCAAAGTCAGCAAGGCCACCAGGATTGAAAGAACCGGGATGAACGTCCACAGCGGCAAGTGGCCGACATACAGACCATACGCGTTGAAGATGGAGGCGAATGCGCCGACGAGAATCAGCAGGCTCAACATACCTGCCAGGCCCGCGATGAACCGGGCCGCGCGCTCCAGGCCGGTGGACGGCTGCCGGTTAGCGCGCTTGCGCTGAACAAAGAGCGCCACACCCCCGGCAATCTCAAAGCTGAGGAACAGGATCACACACAGCCCTAACAGGGTCAGGTGAAAGATCGGGGTCTCGAACCAACGGTTTTTTATCAAGGCCGTCTGCGGATTGGATCCCAGGAAAGCCTGGATGACAGTGCCGGCTGCATCCTCTTTGAAGACGAGCAGGGTATCGTCATTGACCTGGCGGAAGGTCAGGGGCGCGACCTGGACAAAACGGGCGTTATTCAGCATGGGGACGCGTAGGCCATCTTTGTCCGCTTGCACCGCAACGCCCATAATCATGGCCGACAGCTTCTCCGGGGTACTCTCTGACCGGCCCATTGTCAAGCGGTAGTTGCCCCTGAAACGCTCCCCGTGTTGCGCAAAGTCGGCTGGCGTGGTCAGCTCAGGCAGGTCTTGGGGGAAAAAGTAATCCAAGAAGGCTTGCTCAAAGTGAAGGTAGCCCTCCCCCACGAACGCCGTGCCGCCCCGGCTACCGCCCTGGCTGTTCACCGCAAGGAACACGCCCAGGTGATGTTCAGGAAAGAGCATCAGGTAACTGCCGAAGATAAAGTGTGATCCGGCGTGCCCAATGATGCGCTGGCCATTCATATCCATTTCCCAAAAACCGTGCGCCATCCCGTTGACCTGCGGATCGTGGCTGAAACTTCGCTGGTGCATGCGTTGGGCCGTGGCGGGTTGCAGGATGCTGGCCTCGCCGTAACGCCCGTCGTTCAGGTGGGCGATCAAGAAACGGGTCATATCAGCGGCGGTAGAGCGGAATGAGGCCGCCGGCGCGACATTGGCCGCGACGTTAAAGCCGGGCTGGGGCTGATAGTCGCCGTCGGCAAAAACGTAGCTTTGCGACATGCCAGCCTCCAACGCCGCCGGGATCGGCTGGCGCGCGGTCGTATGGGCCATGCCAAGCGGCGTCAGAATATGCTTTTCGACATAGTCGTCATAGCTCATCCCGGAGACGCGCGATACGATGTAGCCGGCCAGGGTTGCGCCATAATTTTCGTAGGCGCTGAATTGGCCGGGGGGATAAATCCGGGCCGGGATATGGCTTTTTAGCCATTCGCCGAGCGGCGTCATCGCGTCGGCGGTGGGCGCCATTTGACCAAATTTGTTGTCTTCAAAACCGGCATTATGGGCCATCAAGTGATTGAGGGTAATAGGTTGGGGATAGGTGGCCGGAATCTCGAAATCGAGATAGGTGTTGACGTCAGCATCCAGATCGAGCTTACCCTGTTCGACAAGCTGCATCACCGCCGTCCAGGTGAATAGCTTGCTCAAGGAGCCAAGGATGAACACGGTCTTTTCGGGATCGACCGGGATACCTTGCGCCACGTCGGCGTAGCCGTAACCTTTGGTAAAGAGCACCTGGCCATCTTTGACCACCGCGACGGTGACGCCGGCGACGTGGTTGATTGCCATCTGGGTGCCCAAGTAATCGTCAAAGAAGGCTTCCATGGTGACCGGCTCAAAGGGTTGCCCGGTATAGGCCGGGGCAGCCAAAGCCGGACAGAATGAGGCCAGCATCGTCGCTAGAACAAGCAAGGTGTGAATCAGTTTTCGCATCATCGTTCTCCCATAGTGAAAAGATAGGGTCAGCGCGGGTTGACACCACGCTTTGACTCTGCTAAGATACATCCACTTGCCCGCCATTTCTAGGGGTGATTCGTGCCAATGTGTGCCAGATGAGGAGACCTATGCCGGTGATGAGCGAAGCGTCGTTTGCAGAGATTTTGGGGTCCTATGTGAGCCAACGCGATTACACAATCGGCCAACTGGCGCGACTGTCTGCCCTCCCCAAACGGACTATCGCCAACTGGCTGGAGGGCATGGTGACAAGGCCGCGAGATTGGCACACGCTGGTCAAAGTGGCTGCGGCGCTTCACCTGGATGAAGTGGAGGCAACCCGCTTGCTGCACGCGGCCGGGCATCCGGGCGTGGATCAATTGTTAGCGCAAACCGATAACCCATTCGACTCTCATCTGCTGACACCGTGGGCCGCGACGATTCAACAACGGCTGGCGCGATCCCCCTTCCAAGTTATCGCGGACCTGCCGCATTTTGCCGGCCGCAAGCACGAAATCGCGGCGCTCAAACAGGCCCTGCTGGCCGCGCCGCCGGTCAGCCTGTGTAGCCTGCACGGCATGGCCGGCGTTGGAAAGACCGCCCTGGCGACCCACCTGGCCTATCAACTGCGCCCCTACTTCCCTGACGGCGTTTTGTGGGCGCGCCTGGATAATGCGGACACGCTATCCATCCTCAGTTCATTTGCCCGTACTTACGGGGTGGACGTGGCCGACTACAAAAATCTGGAAAGCCGTAGCCGGGTAGTGCGCGAACTGCTGGCCCCCAAACGGGTCTTGATCATCCTCGATAACGTCGAAACCAGCGAGCAGGCACAGCCGCTCTTGCCGCCCAGCGGCGCCTGCGCGGTGCTGCTGACCACGCGCCATCACAACCTGGCCGTCACGCGCTGGGCGCGCCGCTTCCAGCTTGGCCCCTTTGAGCAACAAGAAGAGCCGCTTGAACTATTCGCTAACCTGCTGGGACAGGAATACGTCCAACGCGAACGGACAACGCTCCTGGAGATCGCCGCCCTTTTGGGAGAGCTGCCCCTGGCCCTCGATATTGCGGCCAGCCGGTTGGCGCACGAACCGGGGTGGTCGGCGAGCGATTTTCTGGCCCGCTTGCGCCGGGAGGAAAGCCGCCTGAGCGAACTGGTCTACGAAAATCAGAGCGTGCAGCTTTCGTTCAATCTCAGTTACCAAAGACTATCCGCCGAGCAACAGTGCGTTTTCCACGCCCTGGGCGCCTTTGGCGGCGAGGATTTTGGCCTTGAGGCAGCCGCCGCCGTTACTGCTGTGGACAAAGAAACGGCCGTGGAGCATTTGCGTCGCCTGTACGCCTTGTCGTTGGTGCAACTGGGGCGCTCAGGCCGCTACCGACTGCATCCGCTGCTGCGCGACCTGGCCTTGGCCGGGGCATCCAGCGACGACGCCTTACGGAGAATGGTCGCCTTTTTTACGCAGGTTGCCGAGGCGCAACACGCAGCCTATGACGCCCTGGATCTCGAAATCAGTAACATATTGGCGGCCTTGCAGGGCGCTTTCGAGTGCAGTCTGAAGGCCGACTTGATCCGAGGCGCCCATGCGCTGGGCGACTACTTCGATGTGCGCGGGCTGTATCCCCAGGCCGAGTTGCACTTGGAGCGAGCCATCCGGGCCGCAGAATCCCTGGGAGATCAACCTGCGCAAGCGACCTTACTGGGTAAATTGGGCCTGGCCTTGATCCACCATGGTCGGCTGGCCCTCGCTATCCAGCGCCTGCAAGAAGGCTTGGAACTGACTCGCCGGAGCGTGTCTTTACATGAAATCTCCGCTTTAATTCTCGGCCACCTGGGTCTTGCGGCATATTTTCGCAGCGATTACGAACAAATGGAGCGCTATCTCTTGGAGGCATTGGCCCTGGCCCGCGCCTGGCAGCAGGATGAAACCGTCTGCCGGTTGCTCGAGGGCCTGAATGAAACTGCGCAACGGCGTGGCGACTATGCTACGGCAGAGACCTATTGCCTGTTGAGTCTCGTAAAGTCGTACCGGTAGTACTTTAACAAAGTCTCGCAAAGTCGTACCCCCTTTCTGGCAAAAAGCGTGTATGCTAGGGGTAAACTGTGTCGCAAGCCCAGGAAGGAGGATCAGATGAGTCGGCACGGCCAAGTCACGTCATTGCAGGAGCGGATAGACATTGGCGAACGGAGTGCGGCGGGAATGTCTGACGCCGAGATCGCCACTGTGTTGGGCTGGTCGGTGTGGACGGTGCGGAAATGGCGGCGCATGGAGCACCAGCAGGGCCGCGCGGGGTTAGCCCCGAAGCGGGGGCGTCCCGCGACCGGGGCGTTGAGCTGCTTTGACCCGCAGGTGACTCAAGCGCTCAAGCGCCTGCGGCGCAGTCATCCGGGCTGGGGACCGCTGACCTTGCGTCTCGAGTTGCAGAAAGACCCGGACCTAGCCGCGTTGCGCCTGCCTAGTCGGGCGCGCATCGCGGCCTTTTTGAAGCAAGCGCAGTTAACCCGCCCGTATGCCCACCACACCGAACTGGCCCAGCCGGCCGCGCAGGCGCCCCGCGCCCCGCATGAAGAATGGGAACTGGATGCCCAAGGGGTGCAAATGGTCGCGGGGGTGGGGGCGGTGTCGGTGATCAATATCGCCGATGGCTATAGCCGGCTGAAAGTGGCGAGTTGGGGCTGTGTGGGGCGCCGTAAAGCGAGCACGGAGGATTACCAGTTGGCCTGTCGTTGCGGCTTTCTCCGCTATGGCCTGCCCGGGCGGATCAGTCTGGATCATGATACCGTGTTCTACGACAGTCAAAATCCCTCGCCCTTTCCCGCGCGCTTCCACCTGTGGCTGGTCGCGCTGGGGATTGACGTGCGTTTCATTACGCAACCGCCGCCGGCCGAACACGCCGTGATTGAGCGTACCCACGCGATTCTCACGCAACAAGCGTTGGCGCAGCAGACCTTTACCACCCCCACCCAGATGCAAGCCGCGCTGGATGACCGCTGTACCTTCCTCAACACCGAGTATCCCTCCCGCACCTGGCATGGGCAGGCCCCCTTAGTCGCCCACCCGCAGGCCCGGCAGGCCGCCCGGACGTATACCCCCGAAACCGAAAGCCAATGCCTCGAGCTGGCGCGCGTCTACGCCTACTTGGCCCAGCATCACTGGTTTCGCCAAGTCAGTGACCAAGGCCAATTTACCTTGGGCGGGCAACGCTATGGCCTAGGACTGACTTGGGCGGCGCAACCCATCGAAATCACCTTTGATGCCCAGACTGCCGAATTCATCTGCACGTCCGCCAATGGCCAGCGCACGCACCGCCTGCCGAGCCAAGGCTTATCCAAAGCAGACCTGATGGGGGAACTCCCGCCGTGGGAAAACCTCCCGGCCTATCAACGCCGCTTACCTTTCACGCCCGCGGCACAACGCGAAGACCTCCTCTACCAAGCAATGACCGGTACGACTTGATGAGACTTGTTAAGGTACGACTTTATGAGACTCGACATGCCGTGAGGGGCTAACGTTGGCCCGCCGGCTGGCAAATCCCGAATTAATCAGCTTGCTGCTCAAGAGTCTGGCCAATGTCATTTTTGAAAGCGGCGGGGATTCCCTTGAGATCAATGCCTGCTTGCAAGAGAGCCTGGCGCTGACCCGCGAGCTGGGGCACCCCCGCATTACCTGTACTAGCCTGCTGTCTCTGGGATATATCACCTGCGAGCAAGGCGACTATGAAAAAGCCGACGCAGTTTTGCAAGAAGCGCTGGGCTTGATGCAAGGGGCCGATTTCCCCATGGAGCGTGTTTTTATTCTTGGTACTCTGGGGCTGGCAGCACGTGGCCGTCAAAGATACGACCAGGCGGCGACTTACCTTCATGAAGGATTGGCGCTGGCGCGCCAGGTGGAGATGGCCGTGCTCACCGCCCCCATTCAAAACGCCTGGGGCTGGTTGCATTTTGAACAACAAGCGTGGGAAGCCGCCGCCGAAGCGTTCTCAGAGGCGTTGGAGATTTCCCGCCAAACCGGCGTCCGCGTCCAAATCGCCCAGGCGCTCTATGGCCTGGCGCGCGTGGCCGCCGCGCGCGGCGGCTTGGCCGCAGCAGGCCACTACGGCGAAGAGAGCCTGGCTATTTTGGAGGCCATCGGACATCGTACCCGGATGGAGGTGCAAGCCTGGCTGGCCGAGCTTGGCTGATACCTTCCGCCCGGTGCGGTATGGGGCGCTTCGCCATCGTGGAAAGCCAAACCATCACTACATTCATTCTGCTCGACTTCATTTTTTCACTCCTTGTCACCACATATTGCGACGACCACATTCCCCTTTTTATGCCCGGTTTCGACGTAGCGGTGCGCTTCGACGATTTGTTCCAGCGGATAGACCCGGTCAATGACAGATTTCAGTGCCCCGGCCTCGACCAGTCCCTTGAGAAAATCCAGGCGTTCCGGATGAGCATTGGATGATCCAGTTCTGACTTTCTTACCACCCGTCAAAGCTGTCCACAGCATCTGCGGCAGTACCGGCCACAAAAACTCTGTCATCCCACAGGCCAAAAAGATCCCACCGGGCTTGAGCGCAGTTTTGCAGCGGGAGAACGTCGTCTTGCCGACCGCGTCAAAAATAAGGTCGTAGGCTTCAGACTCCCCGGTGAAATCCTGTTGGGTGTAATCAATCACCCGGGCGGCGCCCAGGGATTTGACCATTGCGACATTGGCCGTGCTGCACACCCCGGTCACATGCGCGCCAAAGTGCCTTGCCAGTTGCACGGCAAACGAACCGACCGAACCGGAAGCGCCGTAGATCAACACTTGCTGCCCGGCTCGAATCTTGCCGATATCGCGCAGGAAAGTCAGGGCGGTGAGCGCGCCATCGGGGAAAGCGGCGGCTTCCTGATAGGTCATCGTCGCCGGTTTGAGCGCCAGCCCGGCCTTTTCCGGCAGGCAGACATACTCGGCGCAGCAAGCCATGTTGATCATGGCCGCGCCAAAGACCGGGACGCCGGGTTGGAAGCGTCGGACGTTTTGGCCCACGGCCTCCACATCCCCGGAGAATTCGATCCCCAGAATTTTCTTGCGCGGCTTACCGAGGCCGAGAAAGAGCCGGCTCCAACGCGGTTCGCCCCGGCGCATCAGGCAGTCTGTGGCGGTGACGGTGGTAGCGCAGACCCGGATGAGAACCTCGTTGGCTTTGGGTGTGGGTTTTGCCACCTCTCTTATTGCGAGGACTTCGGGGGGGCCGTACTGTTCGTAAATAGCGGCTTTCATTTTACCTCCGATTTTTTGTTATTCGCGTGTTAAAGCGTGATCACCACGTTGCCTTTTTTGCGTCCGGTATCCACGTAACGGTGCGCCTCGGCGACTTGTTCCAGCGGATAACGCCGATCTATGACCGCTTTGATATGGCCCGCTTCCATCAACGCTTGCAGATACACCATATCTTCCGTTTCAAAGGGCGGCCCGCCACCGACCGTCTTTTTGCCGGTGGTCAGCGCCGTCCAGCGCATACGCAGGCTTATGCCCGGCGCGGCAACCGCCTGAAGATACGCGCCGTTTTTGTTTAGGGCGTTGATACACGCTGAATAGGACGCCTTGCCCACCGTATCAAAAATAACATCGTAGGTTGCGCCGTTTTGGGCAAAATGCTCTTGGGTGTAATCAATGACTTTATCCGCACCCAGCGATTTCACCAAGTCCAGATTGGCGGTACTGCACACGCCGGTAACGTGCGCCCCAAAGTAGTGGGCCAGTTGCACCGCAAAGGCGCCCACACTGCCGGACGCGCCGTAGATCAGCACCGTTTGCCCGCTTTGGATGTTGGCGGCTCTCAGAAAATACAAAGCAGTACGCCCGCCAACGGGAATGGTCACGGCTTCTTCTGCGGTTATCTTGTCCGACTTTAGCGCCAGCGTCCCATCTTCCGGCAGGCATTTGTATTCCGCGTACCCACCGAATCCGTCTTTGCTGAGGGCAGCAAAAACAGCGTCGCCCGGCTTGAATTTGGTTACAGCTTTGCCTACCGCCTCGACTTCTCCGGCCAGTTCCATCCCCAAAATATCTTTTTTGGGTTTGGTGATGCCCAGAGCCAGCCGCGCGGGAAGCCAAAAGGTGAGAGGGACCCGGAAGGCGCGCATTCGGGTATCTCCGGCGGTGACGGTGGTGGCCGTTATTTTTATCAAAACCTGGTTATCCTGAGGCGCCGGTTTGGCAACTTCGCGGAGCTGAAGTACGTCCGGCGGCCCGTAAGCGGTGCAAACGATGGCTCGCATAAGTTCCTCCAAAATCAAGTAACGGTGAGCTACAGATTACTTTCGGGTATGCCTTTGATCACCAGCCACAGGCCGATCACTAATTCAAAGGGGACGTAAGGCACATAGAAACCAAAAGGGATGCTGTAGCCGAATATCTGCGTGAGGGTTCCGATTAACAGCGGGAATATAGTAATCAGCCCCCAGAGCGACAGCCAACGCGGCACGACGCCGGACCGGTAAAGCAGATAATAGAATGGGATGGCGCCGGCGCAGAAGGCCAGCATGTGCAATGTGCCGCCGACGAAGTCCATTGATTCTGCGGCGATTTGTGCCAGGCACAGCAACTCGGCTGGCTGCCCGGCGACGACATATTCATGGCTGAAGCGCAGGAGCGAGAAAGCGTCCAGTTTGCTGGCTGCCAACACCGCGCCTTCCAGGATATAAAAGGCCAGCGCCGTCAGCGCCGCTTTTTCGTTCTGTTTGCGCAGGGTGAGGTAGAGGACGACGCCCAAAAAGGTCACGCCCAAGGCGGTGAGCATATCGAGCAAAATTGTAGCCCGCATCAGCAGGGGATTCTGCGCGATCTTGAGCATGGTTGCGCCCATGTCGCCTTCCACAAACCACGTCGGTTTCAGAAACGCGCCGCTGGTGAATGACGTGATAAACTGCAATAGAAAGGCTACGCCTAAAATTCTGGAAGTTTTGTTAACGCTATTCATTTCTATCTCCTCAGGCTGCCTGGGGCGCGGGCGCTGACATATTGACCCCTTTGGCAATCAACCAGACGGCGAACACCATCTCTTGCAGCGCAATCGGCCCGTTGGCGATCATCTGGACCGTTCCAAAGCCGGGGATGACGCCGAGCATGACCAGCGTGCTGGTGATGACGGTCAACGTGATGCCGATCAAGCCCCAGACGGAAAGCCAGCGCGGCACGAGCCGGTAGCGATAAAAGATGCCGTAGTACATAAACGCGCCGATGCACCAACTCATCAGCATCACGCCATTGCTCAACCACTCGTCGCCGGCGTGCAGGATGGCGCCGATGGTCTGAAAATATGCCGCGTCCGGCGCGCCGGCGGCCACAAATTCCTGGCTCAAGGCCAGCAAGCTGATGATGTTGATGCCAGTCAAAATTTCTGTGATGCTCTCGATGAGTCGGAAGCCGGCCGCGCCAATCGCCAGGCCCACGCTGTATTGGCGCATGATGGGATACAGCCCCAGACCCACTCCGGCGCAGGCCACCGCCATCAGGAATACCAAAAATGCCCCGGTGAGCATCGTGCCTTCGTGGGCGGCGATTTTAGTCAGATAATCCGGCGCATCCATAATCGGACTGCCGATAGCTGCGGCGATGCTGCCCGCCGCCGTGGCGATGATGAACAATACTCCTACGATCACTGCATTGATTCTGTTCGACTTCATTTTTGATCTCCTTTTTTGTCTGTGATAAGGCTTCTATGATAGAAGCACCACCTTACCTGCATAGCCGCCGCGTTCGAGCAGCTCGTGCGCACGTGTGGCTTCGGCCAATGGGAAACGCGCTGCTACCACCGGCTTGATCTTGCCTGTCGCGAGCCAACCGAGAAGCTCCGCCAACGTTTTGCGATACCAGGCATTATCCTTTCCTAAATCTGGACTCAACAGTATCTGCTTGCCGCCCGGAATAAATTTGAGCAGCGCTACCGTCAACATAGTGAAAGGAACGACCCACAATCCCTTTTGCTTCACTGCCGCCACTCCGAACCACACCAGGCGCCCACCTTTGCACAGTGCTTGATATGAACGCCAAAGCTGTCGCGCGCCGCCGATGGGATCGAAGACGGCATCCACGCCATCGCCGGTTAAACTGCGGACGCGCCTGACAAAGTTTTCGCTGCGGTAGTCAATCGGTATAGCCCCGAATGAGGACACGAGATCGTGGTTGTATTTAGACGCCGTACCGATCACCTCCAGCCCGGCCAACCTGGCAAGATCGAGCATGGCCGTCCCCACGCCGCCGGCCGCCCCCTGGATGAGAATACGCTCCCCGCGCCGGATGTTCGCCACACGGTGCAGCATCATGTGCGCAGTGAGGTAGTTCACTGTCACGCAGACGGCTTCGACAGAATCCACACCCGCCGGAACGGGCACCAGTTCGTTGGCGGGCAGGCAGATGTACTCTGTGTAGCCGCCCAACCCATCACGAGAGAAGGTCGCAGCGGCAACCATTTGACCCGAGGTGAGTTTCGTCACCGTCTCACCCGGCTTGTCCACCACACCGACGACATCCGTGCCGAGGGTGAAGGGCACGCGCGGTGTTCCAGGAAGCAAACCAGAGCGTCGGAACATCAAGTCGTAGGCCGACACGCCGGCGACCTGCACCTTCACCCGCGCCTCGCCGGGCTGCGGCTCAGGCAGATCCTCTTCGATCATTTGCAACACATCCGGCCCACCGTGCCGAGTCACGACGACACGATGATTTTTCATGCTGTCACCTCCTTGAATCCTTTCACGATCAGCCACACGGCCAACACCATTTCCTGGAAGAAGATAGGGAGCTGTAAAACGGTACTGATCGTTGATACCGTCGTGAACAAGCCAAACATCGCGGCAAAGCCTGCCGCAAAATTCAACAGGAGCGCGATAAAACCCCAGCCCGACAGCCATCGTGGCACGAGGTTTGTCTGGTACAACAAGCCATAAAACATCAGACCGCCCAGGCCAAAAACGAGCATCAAAATAACGCTCACCTCTTGGGATTCAAGGAGCACATTGCCCCAAACCTGAAAATTGGCTGACTCTGGAGTTCCGGCTTGATAAACCTGACTGAGAGGCAAGAGCAACAACCAACTAACGACGGTGGCCATATAGGTTATGCCCTCAAGTGCGCCTCGGAACACTACATATCCCAGCGCCAAAGTCTCATTGTGTTTTTTGAGAATGGGATACGCCAGCACAGGAATCATCGTGAGTGCTGCGCCCATCGTTAACACGAAGAACGCACCGAGAACGATACGGTTTTCATCGGCAGCAACACTACGGAGCATATCCGGCGCGCTCTGAAGAGGGGCTGTAAGCACGCGGCTCAAGATGCCCGCGACGGTCCCGATGATATAAAGAATTCCCATCATTCTGACATTGTTTTTGTTTGTGTTCACTTTTTCACTCCTTTTCTGATAGTTTGACTGGATTGACTGAAATCAACGTCAGCCCCAAATCCCGCACCTTTTTGAGCAGCCCAAACAACGCGGCCTGATCGCGCACCGGGCCGGTCAGCAGCGTGTCTCCGTCTTCTGCCAACGTGATAATCAACCCGCCAAACCACTCCCCCCATTCCGCGCCCAGATGGCCGGCGAGCTTGATCTGATAGACCACGGGCTGCTCTAAGTTTGCCTCGGTGGCGCGATGGTTAGACATGCCTCGTTCCTCCGCTGATGGGTATAACTGCTACGACTATTGATACTATAGCCGGCATAGGTATTAAAGTGTAGATACTAAAGTAGGGTTTGCGGTATTATTTCGGGGCTTGACAAAACCAGAAATATTTCTATAATTAGAAGTATGTCTAATTATGATATTGAACCCTCCTCCACACAGACGCTCACCACCGATGAGCAAATTCGCGCCTATGTCAACCCGACGCGCATGACGATTTTGGCGCTGCTGGCGCAGGAAAAAGGCTCGGTCTCCGGGATCGCCCGCCAACTCGGCGTCCATCCGGCCAATCTCACCCACCATTTCAAGCTGTTGGAAAAAAATAGCTTGATCACATTGGTCGAAAAGCGCGAGACCGGCCGAAACCTGGAAAAATACTACCGCGCCACCGCCTATCACTTCATCGTTAACACTGACGAGCCACCGGCGAATCAGAAAGCCCTGGCGCTGTCCATCCTGCGCGATAACCTGACCACCGCACTGCACACCCTGACCGATCCAGCAGATGAGCGCATCGTTTTGGGGGCTGTGAAAACCGTGCGCTTGCATCCCGAAGATGTTGAAAAATTCGCCCAGAAGTTATTCGATCTGTTAGCGGAATTTGACGACCACGCCGCCGAAATGGGCGATGCCTACAGTCTGAACATCAGTTTGTATCCAACCGAGGTCGGCAATTTGCCGCCGCGAGAAATTACCATCCGCACGGATGGCAAATAACCCCGGTCATTGAACCCTGACCCCAAACTTTGTATAATGCTGGAGGCTTTTATGTTGAAACTTCGTGGGAAGAAAATGCTCAATTGGGTTTTGTGGATCGCCTTGTCGGTCGTTGGGATCGCCATCATCGCTGCGGCGGTGTTCCTCAACCAGGTCAATCAGCGTAAGCGCGAGCTGGCCGACTATATCCGCGCCAACCCGGACACCACCGCCGTCGTCGCCTACACGGTGGATGCACAGGGGAACCCGGTCAACGATGGGAGCGAGGTGTTTTATAACGCGGATATGCCGCTGGTGCTGGCGTCAACGATGAAGTCCGTCATCCTGGTCGCCTACGAGGATGCGGTGGAACAGCAAAGGTTGGACCCCAATGAGCAGATTCCCATCGGCGATTTAGAGAAGTATTACCTCCCGCAGACAGACGGCGGCGCGCACGCGGCGGGTCTGGCCGCGCTGGGGCTGGCGGTGGATGCCGACGGTTTCGCGCAAGACCAGACTGCGAAAATTTCATTGGATGCTATTGCCCGCATTATGATCCACAACAGCGGCAACGCCGAAACCGATTATTTAATGGCCCGCCTGGGTGCGGGACAAATCGCGGCGACGGTAGCCGCTGCCGGTCTGGGGCAGCACACGCCGTTTCACCCGATTTTGGGCATCACACTGGCGATGTTCAATCACGAAGGTCCGCTGACGGATGCCGCGCAACGTCAGGCGTTGGTCAACGAAGTGACCGGCGGCAACTTCACCATGCTGGAACATTTGGCGGACTTGTATCTGCACGATGCGAACTGGCGGGCGGCGCAAATTGCCTTTATGAAGTCCGAGGCGTTTGCCGCAGCCGCCACGGAGATGGGTTGGGACGGACAGGTGGAAAGTAGCCAGTTGTTCCCCAAAGGGACGGCGCGGGACTATGCCCACCTGATGGCGCAAGTCGCTGGTGGCCGCCTGATTTCCCCCGCCGTCAGCGCGCGCGTCCAGCAAAAACTCGAAAGCACGCCGGCCGACGAGCCCATGCGCCTGTTGTTTCACCGGCGTTATGGAGCCAAAGACGGCGTCACTGCGGGTGTGTTGACGCTGGTTTCCTACGCCGTCCCCAAAGGCGGGCCGTTGGCCGGGCAAACCCGCGTTGTCGTTATACTGACGAACGCCATGCCTTACGCGACGTGGTCAAAACTGTTGCAATCGCAAAGCATCTACCTCTTGCAAGCTGAGCTTGCCAGGGAAATGCAGGGGTTCGACGGGGAAATACAGGCAAATTGACGCCACGGGCTACAAAAGTCCCAGCTCGCGGGCGCGGGCAACAGCTTCGGTGCGGCGCTGGACCTGGAGTTTGCCAAAGATTTCGCGGTTGTAGCCCTTGACGGTGCTCAGGGCGAGAAACAGTTGTTCAGCGATCTCGCGGTTGGAGAGGCCCTCGGCGATAAGCTGCAACACTTCTAGTTCGCGTTGGCTTAGCGGTTCGAGCATGTTGAATTTTCGATTTTGGATTGTGGACGGTGTGACCGAAATCGCCGCAAAATCAGGGAAGGCGGCGCGGAGTTTGGCGATGTAGGCTGGGACGACGCCGCGCGCGGCAACTGCGGATAACAGATATGCCATCGGCTCGCCCTCGTCCACGAAGAGCCGGATAAAACCACCCGGTTCGGCCAAGGATAGCGCTTGTTCGAGAGTTTGGATTGCCGGTTCCGTTTCGTTGTGGGCTTGGAGCGCGACCGCCTGCAACACCAGCACCTTGAGAAGCTCATCTTGCCAACCTTTGGCTTCCATTTGTTGGCGTAATGCTGCCAGCCGTGCCAACGCTGCGGCCACATCGCCCTGGGCCAGCAGGACTCTGGCCTGGCTGAGAGGCAGTTCGTACTTTTGCGCCAGATGCGCGGCGGACGGCACGTCGCCCTGACGCAGTAGGACGTCCACCTGCGCGGCGGCGATTTCCGGCAGCCGGTGAATGAACTGGCGTTGCCGCGCGGAGTGCTCGGTCTCCGTCAACTGTGCGGCGGCGTCATCTACATCGCCCCGGGCCAGTTTTAGCCGCGCGAGAAAGACCTCGCTGAGGATGAAACGGTCAATCACTTGGTCGTATTGGCGCGCCAGTCTCAGACTTTGTTCCCCATACTGCTCGGCGGCGTCCAGGTCGTTCCACGCATAATGGATGCACGCCAGGCCAAGCTGTATTTCGGCGATGTTCGGCTGTGGATACTCGCCGGCAAGCTGTAACACCCGCCGGTAGGTTTCCGCCGCCTGATAGAGTTGATTGTCCAATTCCTGTATTTGCCCCAGGTCGCTGGTCGCCAGAATGGTTGAAAACCTATCGCCGGATTTCTGGCTGATGGACAGGCTTTCCATAAGCGCCTGGCTGGCGGCAGCGCGGTTGCCTTGAAAGAGATGGGCCGCCGCCAGCGCCCAGTTCGCCGTAAAGCGGAACGGCAGATTGTCGGGATGGACGTATGCCAGGGCGCGACGCGCCTGGACGAGCATCGTTTTGGGATCGTAACGGGTGAGCGCCAGCGTGGCCCGCGCGCAGGCGATTTGCCCGATCAGGTCGCGGGTCGTGTCATCGAGAGTGACCCCTTGCAGCGCCCTTTCCGCCGCTTGCAATTTCTCCTCCACGCCGGTGGTCTGCCCGGCGACCAGCGCCAGGGTGGCGGAGCGCACCCACAACTGAGGACGGGCATCCAACACCGCTGGGGGCAGCGTCGCCAGCCAGTCCAGGATGGTGGCGACGACGTTGCGCAGCGGTAGCCCTATCGTAGGACTATCCATCAAGCGCGCGGCGCGGTCAACGTCGTTGGCCGCGGTTGCGTGGTGAAAGGCCTCCAGCGTCAGGCCGTTGTCTTCGTACCACTGGCTGGCGCGGATGTGCAGGGCGGCGACACTCCCTCCCACTGGGGGGGATGAAAGGGGGGGCAGGCTTTGTGCGAGCCGCTGCCGCAGAAATCCGCCAAACAGGTGGTGATAGCGATACCAGCGGCGCTCGGCATCCAGCGGGACGAGAAACAGGTTGGCGCGGTCCAGAGACTCAAGGATACAGGAGGCAGGAGGCAAGATGCAAGATATAGATGATCCTGCCTCCTGCGTCTTGCTTCCTGCCTCCTGCGTCTTGCCTCCTGCCCCTCTGCCCAATACGGCGTCGCACAACGGGCCGCACAAACGGTCGAGGGTGGACGTGTGCAAAAGGAAAGTCTGAATGTCTTCCGGCTGCCGTTGTAAGACTTCTTCAACTAGATAGTCCAGCACGAAGCGGTGGCTGCCGGTGAACGCGGCGATAAAGGCGGCAGTGTCTTGATGTCCCTGGAGCGAAAGGGCGGCCAATTGCAATCCGGCGATCCAACCTTCGGTGCGGGCTTCCAGTGCGGCGACGTCCGCTTCGGCGAGTTGCAACCCCATCACGCGGTTGAGGAAGTCGGCGGCTTCGCCAGGGGTGAAACGCAAGTCGGCGGCGCGCAGTTCAGTGAGTTGGCCCCGCGCGCGCAGGCGAGCCAGCGAGAGGTTAGGGTCCTCGCGGGTGGCGATGACGAGGTGCAGTTGCGGCGGCAGATGGTCAAGCAGGAAGGTGAGGGCCGCATCAATCGGTGATGATTCGATCACGTGATAGTCGTCCAAAACGAGGATGATGTGTTCTGGAATGGCGGCGATTTCGTTGAGCAACGGGGTCAGCAGCATTTCGACGGGCGGCGGCTGTGGGGATTGGAGAGCGGCTAACACCCCACTCCCCACCTCCGCCGCCACGGTCTGCAAGGCGGCGACGAAGTACGTCAGAAAGCGCGCGGGGTCGTTATCGCCTTCGTCCAGCGAGAACCAGGCAAAGCGGGGAGTAGGAAGTAGGGAGTAGGAAGTAGGGGATGGTTCTCCTACTCCATACTCCTTACTCCCTACTCCCAAATGTATCCATTCACTAAGCAGCGTGGTTTTGCCGAAGCCCGCCGGGGCGGAAATCAGGGTGAGCTTGCCGCCTGCCGTTAGTCCCGCGTTCAACTGCGCGAGCAGGCGCGGGCGTCTCACCAACGCCGGGCGGGGCGGCGGGAGATAAAGTTTAGTGGTTAAAACTGGCGCAAACATAAATGCATTATACAACATCCCCCAAGAGTGTCGGCACATCCCCTTGCCATACTACCTTAACGAGGATGCTGTTCAATGTATTCGGTTCAGTTTGCGGGTAAAATATAACCTGATCAGATTTAGTCAGAATGGTCTACCGTAATGACAACGTTTCCCTTTTTGTGGCCTTTTTCGACATAGCGATGCGCCTCGGCCATCTGGCTCAGCGGATAGCGCCTGTCAATGACCGCCTTCAACTGTCCCGCCTCGATTAACGGGGTGAGGAAGCGCAAATCCTGCACTTTCTTCGCTGCCGACCGCAATCCCGCAGCGGTAAACCGGGCTTTCTTGCCGCCGGCTACGGCGGTCCACAGCACGTACAGTATAGTTCCCGGCGTAGGAACCGTGGTCAGATACACACTCTTTTCCTTCAACGATCCCTTACAGCGCGCATACGGGAGTTTGCCCACTGTGTCGAAAATCATGTCGTAGGTCTTGCCGTTGGTGGTAAAGTCTTCCTGGGTGTAATCAATCACCTGGGCAGCTCCCAGTGACTTCACCATGTCCAGATTGGCAGTACTGCATACCCCGGTCACTTCCGCCCCAAAGGATTGGGCCAGTTGCACCGCAGCCGTGCCGACCGATCCGGAAGCGCCATAGATTAGCACCGCCTGTCCACTCTGAATGTGGCCTGTGTCTCTCAGGAAAGGCAGGGCGGTTAAAGCTCCATTCGGCACGCTGGCTGCCTCTTCATAGCTCAGGTTGGCCGGTTTTATGGCTATGGGGCCGTTTTCAGGCACACACTTGTATTCGGCATACGCGCCGAATGCGTCTATACCAAACACCTGATCGCCCGGCTTGAAACGGGTCACATCCCGGCCTACCGCTTCAATCTCCCCGGCCAGTTCTTGCCCCAATATCGGGTGCGTGGGTTTCAGCAGACCGTTAAACCCCGGAGCAGCGCGCCAGTCCGGGTCTTCTTTGACGACAGTGGTGGCATGGATTTTGATCAGCACTTCATTCACTTTGGGGGCGGGTTTTTCCACCTCCTGAAAGTGAAGAACCTCCGGGGGACCGAATTTTGTGTATACAACTGCTTTCATTTTTTGTTCCTTTCTCATCTGGTATACGAACGCTGGCTATTACGCCAAAGTTATAATCACATTCCCCTTTTTGTGACCTGCATCCACGTAGCGATGCGCCGCGACGATGTCCGCAAGCGGATAGACACGGTCAATCACCGGCTTGAGATGCCCTGCCTCAACCAACCCCTTGATGAATTCCAAATCCGCTTTCCGCTCAGACGACATCCCGGCGATGACTTTCTGGCCGCCCACGATGGACGTCCACAACATCTGCGCGAACTCCGGCGCCCCGCCCGCGCCCGCCAGATAGCCCCCTTTGGGCTTGAGCACACTCTTACAGGCCGAGAAGGAACTTTTGGCGACGGTGTCAAAGATGACGTCGTAGGTCTCGCGGCCCTGGGTGAAATCCTGACGGGTGTAATCAATAACTTTGTCGGCCCCCAGGGATGTGACTAGATCGAGATTGGCCGCGCTGCACACGCCGGTCACATCCGCCCCCAGATATTTGGCGACTTGCACCGCCGCGCTGCCCACGCTGCCGGATGCGCCCACAATCAGGACGGCCTGGCCCGGTTGGAGGTGGGCCAGGTTTCTGAGCAAGGTCAAAGCCGTCAAGGCCCCGTTAGGGATGGCAACCGCCTCCTCGAAGGTCAGGGTAGCCGGTTTGAGGGTCAGCCCGCCGGTCTCCGCCATACACTTGTACTCGGCGTAAGCGCCGATGCCCGCGCCATCCAGCCCGAAGACCGGGTCGCCCTTCTTGAACAACGTCACATTCTTGCCGACGGCGGCGATTTCTCCGGCAAATTCGACGCCCAGGATAGGCTTGTTGGGTCGGCGATAACCAAACATCAGCCGCGACATCAGCCCAAATCCGCGCGGAACAAACGTGAAACCGCGCAGATTGCAGTCCCCGCTGGTGACGGTAGTAGCGTGGACGCGAATCAAGACTTCGTTATCCTTCGGCGCGGGTTGCGCCACTTCTGCGAGATGTAGGACATCCGGTGGGCCGTATTCGGTGTAAACTACTGCTTTCATGGGAGATCTCCTTATCCAACCTAATTTTCAGAGTTGCGCCAGTTCCACGCCATCCCGATGATGACCAGGGCGCAGATACTTTCCACTGTGGCGAAAAAGATATAGTGCAGCGTGGTCGAACCGCCGCCGACCACCCACAGGATGGTGATGATGCCGCCGATGATATTGACCCACCGGTTGGCGTGATAGCTCAGAAAACGAGGTAGGAAAACCATCGCTATCGAGATTTCGGTCACAATAGCCGCAATCAGCAAAAACACGGGCGTGATCGTCGTCCCATCCACGACCACGCCCTCCACGATTTGCTTCATAAAGCCGGGATACATAAAAGAGAAAATATCGGCGAAAACCATGTTGAACATTAAGAATGTCCACAGCGTTGAAAGTTTGGCGCGCGTCGTGCTCATTGAGATGCTTTGGTTAGATGTACTCATTTTCTTTACTCCTTAAACGTGACTACATTTCCTTTTGACGTTTGAATCTTGCCGGGGTCTTCCGGCAACGCCGCCGCAACCCCGGAATCAACCCACTGAACTGAGAGCAAGGGCATCCCCAAATCCCGCACCTTCTTGAGCAGACCGTGGAGCGCAGCCTGATCCTGCACCGGCCCGGTAAGTATCGTCTCGCCGTTTTCGCCCAGAACAACCACCAGGCCATCAAACCACGCGGCCCATTGTGGATGAAGATGGCCTTCGATGGTGATTTGATAGACTCTGGGTTGATCCGCACTTGTACTCTGTTGATGTAACATCCCCTATCCCTTTTGTGACGGACCAAAAATCTGCTTAATCCGCTAAATCTGCTGACAACAACTTGCCGTTTCAGGATGCGTTCAGTATACCGGCAACCCGGTGTCAGTGTATAGACACTTTGGTGTTGATCGGGGGTGTTGTTTGAGGCGTAATGGGGTTACAGCAATCCCAGCTCACGGGCGCGCGCGATGGCCTCGGTGCGCCTCTGAACCTGGAGTTTGCCGTAGATGCGGCGGTTGTGCCCTTTGACAGTGTCCAGGGCGAGGAACAGCTTTTTGCCGATCTCCCGGTTCGAGAGACCTTGCGCGACGAGTCGGAGAATTTCCAGCTCGCGTTGGCTCAATGGCTCAACCATTTTGGATGGATTCGCTTTACTCACCACAAGTGTTGGATTTTGGATTTTGGATGGTGTGGTCGCATTCGTTGCGAAATCGGGGAAGGCGGCGAGGAGCCTGGCGATGTAATCCGGCGCGCTGCCGCGCGTGGCGGCTGCGGATAGCAGATGCGCCAGCGGCGCGCCCTCGTCCACGAAGATGCGGACGTAGCCTTCCGGCTCGGCCAGATTCAGGGCGCGTTCCAGCAGGGGGAGAGCGCGAGACACATCGCCCCGCGCCTGGTGCGCGAGGGCCTGCAAGATCAGGATTTCAATACTGTTGCCGCAGCGACGGCCCGCTGTGGCGGCCTGCCAGAGACGTTCCAGCAAGCCCAGAACCTCAGCGAGGACAGCATCCGCCCGCTCGCGCCGGTATCGGGCAAGGAGCACTCTAGCCAACGTGATATGCTCGAATTCGCGCAAAAAGCTTAGGGCATCCGTTGCCGAGAGTCCCATCTCTTGCGCCCAGGTTTGTGTTTTGTCCAGTTGTCCTTGCCTGACCCAGATGCGCGCCTTGAGCGCGGTCAGCGGGTGTAAATCGGGAAGCATAGGAGTGTGATACAAGCGTTCTGCTTGATTAAACAAGTCAAGCGCGCCGTCCAAATCCCCCACCGCCGCCTGGAATCGCGCGCGCGCCAGGCTGTCGTGGTAGGCCCAATCCGGCGAGCGAGCCTGCACGTCCAACGCCGCGCCGGTTTCCAAATGTTGCCCGGCTGCGCCCCAATCGCCCCGTTCGAGGTATATCTGGCTCAAGCCCAGATACAAATCGGCCACGCCCGGCGCCTCGGCTGTATCTTGCGCCTTGGCGCTCTCCAACGCTTGCACAAAGACCTTTTCGGCTTCGCACAGGCGTCCCTGCACAAGCCGGATGTCGGCCAGGGGAAACACGCCCGTGAGGGCAATGGCGGTACTGCCGGCCGTGTGCGTCATGTCCATCCCCTCAACCATCGAAGCGGCGGCAGCGTCCAGATCGCCGCCGCTCAGGTGCATGAGGCCCAGCAATGCGATCACACCGGCGCGCCGGAAGTGGTCGGCTGCGGGGATGAGCGCGAGCGCATGGTGAGCCAACGGGATGATCGCGGCCATATCGCGGCGCGCCAGCGCCAAGTAGGCGCGGGCAATGGCGATGGTGGCCGGCAGCGCGCGAAATTCCGCTTCATCCACCACAATTCGCGCGGCCTCCGGGGCTGCCAGTCCGCGTTCAGCATCCCGGAGCCAGGCTTCGGCGGCCTCCAACGCGCCGACATCCAGCAATGCCCAGGCATAGCCCGCGCTGAGCACCGGGCGCGCGCGGATCAGCGCGTCCGGCAGCGCCTTCATCCAGCCCAGAAAGAGGGTGTTCTGGATATAGCTCCTGAACGTTGCCGCCCAGGCCGCCTCGGCCAGATCCGCCGCCCGCGCCCAATCCCCGGCGGCGACGGCATGATGAAATGCCTCGGCCTGATCGCCGTGCGCTGCGTACCACACGCTGGCGCGCAGGTGGTATGCAGGTAGCGCGTCCGGCGGCAGGCTTTGTGCGAGCCGTTGGCGCAGCAAATCCCGGAAGAGGTGGTGATAGCGATACCAGCGGCGCTCGTTATCCAGCGGCACGATGAACAGGTTGGCGCGGTCGAGAGATTCGAGGATACAGGAGGCAGGAGGCAAGACGCAAGATACAGATGATCCTGCCTCCTGTGTCTTGCTTCCTGCCTCTTTGCCCAAAACGGCATCGCAGAGGGGGCCGCACAGGCGGTTGAGGATAGCGGTGCGCAGCAGGAAGGTTTGAACGGCCTCGGATTGCTTGTGCAAGACTTCATCCAGCAGATAGTCGAGTATGAAGCGGTGACTGCCGCTAAAGGATTGGATGAAACGGGCGGGTTCTTTTTGCCCTTGCAGCGAAAGGGCGGCCAACTGCAACCCGGCGATCCAGCCCTCGGTGCGAGCCTCCAGCCCGGTGATGTCTGCCTCCGCGAGGTTCAGGCCCATCACCCCGTTGAGGAAATCGGCGGCCTCGGCGGGCGTAAAGCGCAGGTCGGCGGCGCGCAACTCGGTGAGTTGGCCGCGCGCCCGCAGCCGGGATAACGGGAGGTTGGGGTCCTCGCGGCTGGCGATGACCAGATGAAGTTGCGGCGGCAGGTGATCGAGTAGGAAACTCAAGGCTTCATCCACGGACAGGGAATCGAGGACGTGGTAATCGTCCAATATGAGGATCAAGGGCTGCGGGATAGCGGCGATGTCATTGAGCAGCATGGTCAGCAACATTTCGATGGGCGGCGGTTGCGGGGATTGCAGCACGCCAACGACACTCGCCCCAAAGTCGGGCGCGACCGTCTGCACGGCGGCTACAAGATACGCCAGAAAGCCGAGCGGGTGGCTGTCGCCCGTGTCCAAAGATACCCACGCAATAGACCGCTCGCTCGCTGATTCGCCGATTCGCTGACTCGCCCATTCGCCGAGCAGGGTGGTTTTGCCGAAGCCCGCGGGGGCGGAAATCAGGGTGAGTTTGCAGCCTGCCACCAGTCCTGTATCCAGCCGCGCGAGCAGGTGTGGGCGGGAAACAACTTCAGACCGCCGTGGCGGAATATACAGTTTGGTGGCTAAAATGGGTATGGACATAGATCCATTAGTTGTGCGAGTATGGTTGCCTTCAGATAAATTCACTTGTTGTAAGGGTTTGTGAGAACGCATCGTTTTTGTAGTACCCAGCCCAGCAGGGGTATTTCAAGCCACACCAGCAGATAAAACAAGCTCAGATACCAATGGGTGAAAAGGAAAGTCACACCCTGCCCCTGAATCACACCGATATACACATAGTCATACAGGATCAGTGGCGCTGAAGCATAAAAGGCCATCCACAAAGAACTTTTGAGAAAGTCTTGTTGCCATACTTTCATGAGTACCACGTAAGAGACAGGCAAAAGCAAGATGAAGGTAAAAATACAAAGCAGCACTTGCGCTCCAAAAGACCATGCCTGGTAGTAATTGCTGGACAGCCCAAACAGTAAGAAGATGAACCAAAGGGCAAATGTAATCAACAGCGACAGCAGATGTTTGGTGAAATTCATTGTTCCTCTCCTTGTTTTTTGTGAACGAGAAACGCCTCAGGCTTTAACGTAGCCATTGCGCACTCAGGCGCTGAATCGTCCTGGAAGTCCGATTTTGATAACTTTCGTCACCTCCCTAACCTTCATATAATGGTTGCGTCAAACTGGAGGAAGGGGGCAACCGATGAGTTTAAGCATTGAAAACCAACTGGTGACCATTTGCCAGGCTACCCAGCACGGTCTGCTGATTCCGTGGGGGCGATTTGCACGTTACCTGAAGATGAGCCAACGGCTGCGCGCCGCAGTACCGCCACGCCAACACAGCGATGCCCTGGCCGGGGGCGACTTGATCCTCGAATTTGGCTTGGCTGCCTTATCCGGCTGTGAGTACCTCCAAGACCTGAACTTGGGGGCGCATCCCCTCGCCAAGGATCAGGCGGTCCAAGATGCCTGGGATCTCGAGTTTCGGCATTACACGACGGTGAGTCGGTTTCTGTATGAGCTGGATGACGCCGCCATCACCCAGGTGGAAGCGGAACTGCAAGCGCTCATGCGCCCCTACCTCCACAGCGCCACCCACGAAGCCCTGTGTCAGCAGCCGTGTTTGACCCTGTGTGGCGACCTGACCGGGCGGCCCGTCAGTGCCTACAGCACCACCTACCCGCCGGATACCGTGTTTGGGTACATGGCGAATCAACTCTGCAAAGGACACCAAGCGGTCCTGGTCACGCTGAAAGGCCTGCGGCATCGCGTGCATGTCGTGGCCTTCCACCATGCTGGCGACACGGTTTCGGGAACATGCCTGCGCGAAATGGTCGCGGCCACCGAAGAGCGCCTGGGCTGTCGCCCGCGGCGGCGCACCGCTCTGGTGCAGGCGCGGCTGGCGCAGGGCGAAGCCCAAATTGCCCAACGCCAGGACTGGATCGCGGCGCAACAGGGGCTCATCCACGCGCACATCGCGCGGCAGATCCAGTTGGGCGACTGGCTCCAAGCCCTGCGCCCACAACTGCATGCATTGGAAACGCAGGCTGCCGAGCCAGCGGGGCGGCCGCATTCCAAACTGGCGCAAGCCCGCCAGCGGCAAGCCGGTTGGGAACGGCAACTGCGCGCGGCACTCGCCCAGGAACACCAAGCGCGGCGGGCCCTGGCCCAACACCAACAGCGCTTAACGGCGCTCCTGACCACGCGGGAGACGCTCCTCCACTGGCTGGCCCAACTGGAAATCGATAACGCTACCTGTCCCGCGCCCGTGCGTATCCGGTGGTTGCTGGATGGGGGCTTCGGCGATGTCGCCAACATCACCTACCTGATCGAGATGGGCTACGACGTTTATGCAATGGCCCACAACGGCAAGACGACCCAAGTGTTGCTCAAGACCGTGCCAGCGGATGCCCCGTGGACGCCCGTCGGCGCACGCACCGAGGCGCTGGATACCGACCGGCATGAACTGGGGGCGTGCCCCTATCCGGTGCGCCTGACACTGTTGCGCTGGGCGGTGGGGGAACAGCTCCGGCACAGCACCTTGATCTCTTTCAGCGCGGATGAACCCTTGCCCACCGCCGACCTGTTCCCTACTTATCACGCGCGGCAAGATGTGGAAGCGGGCATCAAGCAGGGCAAAGGCACGTTTGGCTTCACCAAACTGCGGGTACGGTCTCCGGCCGGCATCCGCCTCTTGGGACAATTCGCCTTGGTCTTTTGGCCCAACTTCGTGCAGTGGGCGGCCGACTGGCTGGGGGCGCAAGCCCCAGAACACTTCGTGCCAGTCTTGCAGCAGGTGCGCACGCAAGTCCGCACCGCCGCCAATACCCCGGCGGTGGTGTTGACCAATGCCAGTGGGCAGATGCTGGAGTTTGCCGCGGATAGCCCGTATGCTGGGGTACAAATCCGCCTGGATAGTCCCTTTGCCTACCAGTGCCCAATGCCATTATTCCAAACTGCCGAACTGCTATGGCCGATTTCATCAGAATCTGTTAAAGAACAGCTATCAGCACTTCTCCCCGACGAAGCTTTACCTACCCTGGCCGATTTGCTATTCGACCCAGCCCGGGCGAATCTGCGGGAAGAAGTTCCCGAATTCGGACTTGTTCAACGATTACCCCTGTGAGTGCGCAATGGCTACGTTAACTCCCGCTGGCTTCGCCATCCAGTAGTGTGCGATTGCAAAGACCCTGTATATCGTAGTTCTGTTGGTAAAATCCCGGTTTTTTCAGGGGAGTCATGCCCTCACACTATTTCACAGTTTGCTTACGTGCCACAAAGTAATAGACAATGCCGCCGATGACCAATGCAGCTTCCAACCCAACGCCGACGACGAAACCCGGCCCCGAAGTGGCCAGGCCGAGGCCAATCTGGGGGGAATCGGCAAAGAAGAGGGGTAAATTGTTATACACGATGGCATCCAGCAACCAATGACTAAACACCATCGCTCCGACAATGGCGCTCGTGCGGTAATCTTTGTAGAAAAGGTAAGCGACGGCGGCAACCAAGACTGACCAGACAGCACACATCAGTAATCCGTGAGACCAGGGGATCAAAGCCGGGCTTAGATACGTGATGCCCTGGCTGAAGCTGGTCTGGGTGACGGCTTGATGCTCGATGCCGGCGGCCTCGAAGGCGAAGAACAATACATCGGGAACTTGTGTGGCTGCCACCAACACCCAAACCGAGGCTTTGGGAACTGCGGGTTTGGCAAATACGCCAATGGATGCATGGGCTAATGGACTCATAAGGTTTCTCCTGTAGATTCTTCCACCTATCTTATGCGCTTTCTTCTTCTGGTGCAAACACGGCCCGCGCCCAACTGCGGATTTTTTCCCAATTGCGGAAATCCAGCGTGGGGACAAAGCGCGCAAGCCAACCGGGAAGCCCCAATGCCACGCCGCGCCGGTCAACTTTGCCGGCGAACAGCACCTCGGCCACGGGTGTGACGAAGGCGCGCACCGGGCCATAGACAGTGTCGCGCGCGGAGGCCAACTGCGCTTCGTCCCTGGCCAAGCCGGACAGGCCCAGGCTGAAGAGCGCCACCGGCGCGCGCTTGAGCGCGGCCTGGTTGGCCTCGACAAATTCCAGGGCTTCGGCCAGCCATTTGCTGCCGTGGATCGCGCTGCCGATGAGCACGAACTGGTAGTCATCCACTGCCGGTTTGTCCAGCACCGGGATCACGTCCACCGCAAAACCGCGCGCGCCCAGCGTCTTACCGATGTCTACGGCGACCTCTTGGGTGGAACCGGCGTAGGTGGCATAGGCAATCAAAACACGTTGGTTCATCGTCTCGTCTCCAAAAGCAGCCGGTGAAAGGACAACGGGGGCCGGATCGGGCGCCGCTGCGGTAATGCCGCAGAGCGCCATCCCCACGGCCGCCGTCGAAAGGCAGCCGATTTGCAGGAAGCGCCGGCGCGAGAACTTGGTAGCAGCCCCCACATTCTTTATTGTTGGCGTTGGCATCGAATCATTGCTCCTTTAGTTTCTCGCTTGTCCCCATCCCAAACGGTAAAAATCACGCGCCATCAAGCCGTACCAGACCACGCCGCCTATGGTAGCCGCAAGCGACAGAAGCGGCCCAATCGCAGGAATGAGAAATCCCAACCCGCCTATGGACACGACAAGCCCGGAATAAGCTGTGGCTTTGGTGAAGGCGATGCTTTTCAACATCAGCAGGGAGAGGATGACGCCAGACACCCCCACCAGAATCATAGACGCCATCCATGCCGTTCCATTGAAGAGCGCGTGCAGGGCCTCGCCGGCGGCCAGATAACGATTTTGGGCAATCTCACTGGTGGCTGCGGCGTATTGGTCGCTGAGATAGGTCATTTCAGCCAGCGGCCTGGCGGCGAAGATGACCGTGTAGCCCATCAAGCCCAAGACCAAAGCGATGAGAGCATACGACTCATTCACCTCTTTGAGCGCGATGTACATTGGCAGTGTTATTAGAGCTGCAACCGGCATCAGCAGCACCATAAACAGATCGAGGGATACCAGTCCGCCCAGCAGATTGTTCTGCAAGTTGGCGAAGATATCGGCTACAGACATAACGCCCGGCGTATACGGCCAGATGAAAAAGGCAATGACCGTGAGTATGATCATTACCGGAAAAACGATGCAGGTCATTGTACCGATTTTGTAGAGGTCGATCCAGCGCGCGTCTGTGTTGCTTGTGTTTATGCTCCGGTTCTTTCTTGATGTTGACATCATGGCCCTCCGTGTGAATGGTATGGCTCAAATTCCTTCTCTTGAGATGATAGCGTCAAATGTCGAGGCGGAGTGCTTTCATTGCCTCAGTACCTGTTCAACCGGACGGCGCAGCGAACGCGGCATCAGGTCGGCGTAGCCGTAGCGCACCAGGAGCTGCGGCAGGGATGCGTTCAATCCCACGGCGCGCTGGAATTGCGAACGCAAGTCCGCGACTTCAACCGGCTGGTTCACAAACGCCGAACGGATGTCCAACGCGGTCATCTGGAGCGCCAGCCGCTCGTAGACCTGGCCGGTGCGCACCCACGCGGTCTTGTCGTCCGTGACTGAAGTGACCACAACCACGCCGGCGGAACTGCGCAGTTTCTCGGCGTCGGCCTCCGCCTGCTGCTGGGGCTTGGTCCTGGCCACGAACATCCGCCCCAGCCAGCGCGGCACTTCAGGATTCCCGGAACAGCGCGTGTACAGCCCGTCGCGGGCAGCCAGGGCTTCCTTTTTGTTGAAGCGCAGCCACTCAATTAACTCGTCTATAAAGGCTTTGTCCGCATACTGGTGTAGATTACCCTGATTGACGTAGTCCAGCACCGTCTCCAAACCGACAGCGTCGGTCATAAAATGCAGCGTCACGCCTGGCTCCACGGATACGGCCTGCACCTGGTCAAGATCAGCCGTCTTTATCGGCTGGCCGTCGTAGGCGGAGCGGGTATTCTGCCGCAGTGGGATCGCGTCGAACAACGGGCTGTTCTGCGGGGTGTCAGTGGTCAGCCGGACGTGGATGAAGTCTGTCGCATCAGGAAAAGTCACTTCAGGGGCATACCCGGCGGCCCGGGCCGCCACGAGCAGGTTTTCCAGCGCGCAGCCCAGACTGATCCAGAGTTCACGATCCTGGGGATCAACGGCCGGCAAACGGCGGGCATAGTCGGGATGGATTTCAACGGCATCCTCTTTGATAGCGAACTGCCAGGGTTGGGTGTTGTGGCCGTTCGCTGCAAGGGTAGCATAGCGAATCAGCTCGCGCATAGACGTTGACATAGTCTCTTGCTCCTTAAAGGGTGTGCGGACCTGGGAGGTCTGTTCCTCATAATCCAGCCACGGGGTATATTCGGAAAGCACATACCCGCCAACGGCAGCGACGCCGGCCGCTGCCGCCAGTTTCAGAAAACCGCGCCGTCTCATAGCCGGCCAGGACTTTTCATTCATAATTTAGCTCCTAATGAACAGGACTTACGCAGACCAGGTGCAACGCACTGGATTTCGCACTCAAGCACCGGTTTTGCGGCCAAATTTCCGGTCACATCAACCAAGTGCGTTGCACCTTTAGCATAATTTGCGTAAGTCCTATGTGTTATATCTGCATTGACTGTGGACTCAACCGGAACAAATCGCGCGCCAGTAAGGGAAACCACACCAGATAGAGCGGCCCGGCAATCGCCATCAAGGGGACGTCCAGCGCGGAGAAAAAGAATCCCAACAGGATGCGCGCCAAATCCACCCCGTGCGCCACGAGGCCGGTGTAGGTGGTGAACCGGTCAAAGTTGCGATTCTCCAACATCACCACCGACGCCAATACCCAGGCGATCTGCAAGAGCACCCCTCCGATCCTGGCCCCTGACCCATGCCACAAGTCCGACGCCAGCATCGCTTCGCCGGCAGCCAGGAAGTGCGCCTGTTGCGCCTCGCCGGTGGCGGCGGCAAAGCGGTCGCTGAGCGCCACAAACGACAGCGCCGACGGCGTCGCCAGCACGAGCGTCAGCCCGACGCAGCCCAGGAGGACGGCCAACGTCGTGTAGGCTTCACTCGTCCGACGGAGCGCGGCATAAAGTCCCAAAAAGAGCAGGTAATACAAAGGCAAGGTGAACAGGGTCAGGATGTCCAGGCGCAACAACCCCACCACCCGGTTTTCGCGCAGCAGCGCAAACCCCTCTTCCGCCGTTGTGGGCATTCCCCCAACGACCACCATCTGCACCATCGTGATGAGAGAGTACACGAGAAAGATTAACGCGGCCACGCCGCAGAGTTTGTACAGACTGTGCCAGGTTAAGTGCGTCGTTTCCGTTTGCATCAGCGTTCCCCCTGCTTTGCGAGAACGCCGCGTGTGAACAGCGCGAAGGGCACGAGAAAAATCAAGGTCATGCCCGCAATCACGATCACGTCGGCCAGGACAAAAGGCACCGGCGTCAAGAGGGGGCGCAAGAGCAAGACGAGGATCAACCCGACGAAGAGCGCGCTGGCTTGAAAGAGCAGCCCCGCGCCCAGCACGTAACCCAACGCCTGACGTCGCCACAACAGCACACCGCCCACGATCCACACCACGCTGAACACTGTGTCAGCAACCAGCAGCGCGCTCTCGGTCGGCAGCAGTACGGCTTGCCCGGAGAGGGTGTTCGCCACGAGGCCCGCGCCGCGCAGCAAAAACAACGCGCCGAAGCCCACCAGCGCACCGCCCGGAATTCGCGCGGGGACGGCGCCGGCGAATTGTTGGCGCACGGCTTCCCGATTCACCCGCGCTATAAGGACAACCGGCGTGAGCGCGCTGAGGAGAGCCAGAGTGGCATAAATCACGGTCATCCAACCGAGCGGCATGGCGAAGACGTACACGAGGGTGTTGTAGAGTATGTACAACAACGCGCCGGGCCAGAAGAGCAGTCCCACCAGCTTGCCACGCCGCGCCAGCGCCATGGCGCCCAGAAGGATGGGCAGGCCGAGGAGGAGGTTCACGGCGTCATTGGGCACGGAGGATTGCCGCAACGCGGCGGTGGGATAGAGCGCGTCCGGCGCGAGGAGGCCGGCGATGGACGCGCCGGTCATCAAGAGGACGACGGCGAGCGAGAGTCCGTAAACGAGCGGCAGAGAGCGTGTGACCGGCAGACCGGCTGGCGCAGATTTCCGACTGAATGGCTTCATAGCAACCCCCTTTCCTGCGATGGTTGTTTGATGCAGCAGTTGCACCATCTATCCAACGCAGCGGGCGCCCACTTTATTCGATCGCTCACAACCGGCTCAGTCTTTCACGCGCGCGAATATCGTGAATGAAAAGCCGGCTGCCACCAGGGCAATACCGAACGTGATCGCCATATCCAGCAAATTGCCTTGTCCGTAAGACAGGTGGAACAGCCACAGGAAAACGCTCAGAGCGATAAAAACCATGAAGGTCGTAAAGGCCAGCACGGTGGCCGCCAGGTAGCCCCAGGTTTTGCCCCGCCACAAGGCCAGACCGCCGATGAGGTGGAGTGGGATCATGATGCCGAATTCGAGCGACGCCAGTTCGAGCGTGGTGTAATGATCCAAAGAGGCCGGTGGGGTGCCGGTGGTGTACGCGGCTATCACTTCGGCCATGTACTGCGTCAGGAGAATCAAGCCTACCGCCAGTATGTAAACCGCCACCGCTTTCCGGGGAAAGTTGCCCGCCAGTTTGACCGGCAGAACGGCAAAATCCATCTGCGCCAGGGTCAGGTACAAGCCGAATCCTCCGAGAGAGAAAAGCGCCGTCCAAACCAGGAACAAGACATTGAACGCATTGCCCATCACGCCGATCATGTAAATGTAGGCCAGATAGGTGAAGAGCGCCGCCAGCAGCAATTGCCCGCGAAAGTTGCCTCGGCGATACAGCCATACGCCGACGATGAACAAGGGTAACACAATCACCAGGTTGGCCCAATCAAAACTGCGAAAGGCGATAGCTTTGTACGTGTTATCGAAACGATAAGGCCCGGCGCCGCCATAGATTTGGACCTCTTCGCCGCGTGGGGTGGTAAACGGGTAGGGCGCGCCGCCATCGTCCCATAGGATGGCGGTCCAAGAAGCGACCAGGAGTAGGAGCATTGCCAGGACAGACAGAATGGAGAGGGTGTTGCGTTTATCGTTCATCGTTTATCCTCCAGGTACTTGGGTGAGTTGTGCGTTATCATACGTCTTTTTTACGAAAGGTCGTTAAGCTCCGCTTTCCCTGATTTCGATTTTGAGTACGCTTCAGCGTTCCGGGTGGCAACCAATATGTTCTTGCTGGTCGGTTCCTGCGGGATGGCCGTCCTTTTTGGCGTCATCATCGTCCAATTGGAACAGCGCATCCCGCAAATAAAACGGTTATAAGGAAGTCGGCATGGCTCAAAACGCTAGGGGAGTTAGATTGACACTTCGAAACTAACCTAAAAAGTTTTTTCAGGCATTTTTATACGAAACGTAGCTAGTGACCCGTACCACGATCTCACTTTACACAAACTCTAACCGAAAGCGCTTCTTATCTACAAAAGACCACCTTTTCGGTCGTTTTGGATACAGGATCGGGTTTGAGTTGCGCCATCTTGCGGGCGTGTTTGGCGAGCAAAGCCTCAGTGATGATACCTTTGTCTTGCATAACCTGGTAGAGAAAGGGGGTCTCGTCTCGGTGGTTGATCAGCACGTGACCAATGCCCGGCAGCACGAGGTATTTGAACAGTAGACGCACCGGCCAGGGGAGCGTACTACGCCGGCGCTGTTCGATATCGCGTACCAGTTTCTCGCCCATCCGGTGCGCGTTGGCGTACAAAACAGGGCTGTTTTCAGGGGATAAGGTCAGGATACGACTCTTTTTCTGGTCCAAGACTGACTTGTGGATATACCCTGTGGCATAGCCAGCGCCACTCCAACTGCTGTTGAGCGCGGCCAGGTCTTTGGCCACCTTGATGCGAAAATCGAATTTGGCCGTGGTAATGCCCACCGTGCAAAGATGATCGAAACGACCGGTGAAACCGAGGGTGTTGGTCAGACGGTCGAAAAATGTCTTCATCATTGCCGAATACGAACCGCCAAAGATAGGCGAACAGACAATCGCCCCTTGCGCGCGATCCAACTGCTCGCAAATCGCCGCGTGGTCGTCCTTGATGATACAGCGCCCGGTGCGCGCGCAGGCATCGCAGCCCCGGCAGTGTTCGATATGCTGATCTACCAGATGAATCACCTCGACCTGCGCGCCCTGAGTCCTCGCGCCTTCCGCCACCCATTCGGCAATGCGCATCGTGTTGCCGTTCTTGCGCGGTCCGCCGTTGAGAAGAATGATGTCTGTCATGAATTACCCCACTTTCCAAAAGCCCCAACCGAGGGGGAACATAGCCGCCAGGAACAGAATGCCGCCGACCATCACACCCTGAGCGAGCAACGCGCTGCCGGTGAGAAGACCCATGACACCCAAGACGCTGGCTGCGCCGCTGAGCGCCAACAATACCCCGCCCCAGCGCAGCGCGCCACCGTATCGCCATAGAAGCGTGCCGTATAGCATAGATGGAATCCCCAGGATGGCGTAGGCCAGCCCGTTGAAGAACGCCATCGCCGATTGCGGCCAGGCTTGCAGGGTCAAACGCAGCAGCACATCTGCCGCAGCGGTGGTTTGCGGGTCGAGGCGCAGCGTCACTAATGCCGGAACGAGCGTCACCTGCGAGAGATAGGCGACCAGGTTGAGCACACCGTAAATGGGGGTGAAGACCAGCCCGATAACGATCCAGCCGGGTGCGGCCGGCTTGAGCCAGGCATACAAGACGGCAAACAGAGCCACGGCGGCTACAGTCAACAGCGCGACGTTAAGATAGGTCGCGTAGAACAGCCCGTGCAGCCGGGAAGCGTGGGCAGCCACCTGCTCGAAGGTCTCCAGCGGCCCGGCGGTCGCCATGTCAGCGATCAACAGACCGAGCCACAGGACAGTGAGCATCAAGCAGACCAGACAAAGGACGGCGGCAAGTTTGGACATCAGTTTCCTCCACGCTTATCAACTAACGGCGCGAACCAAGTTCATCATGAAGAAAAATGGTCTGGCCGGGGTAATCACGTTGAGGGCTCCATCGTTTTTCCTTTATCATTTTGGCCAGATAGCAGCCCATCGCCAGCGGCACGCTCACATCTTGTGCGCCCTGCCAGATAGCAGAGTCACCTTCCGCCATGTAGTTTGATGCAGTTGTTGGTCATCTTGACTTTCTGGCGGCAACAGCGCCCGTTAATATCGTCGAACCAAATATCAGCGCAAACGGAATCCATGTTCCCAGTAAGCTGGCGAACATGTCCAGGCTGCGGTTGATGAGCAGAGCGACGACAAAGAAATCCATCGCGATGACAAAAGCGACGAAAATTATCGCAGTTTGCAGGGGCGTGGTAAAGTTGAACTTGTGAAAGTAAATTAGCGAAATCAGCGCAAAGATAATCGGCGCGGCGATGGCGTGGATGACCAGCGCGGTATCGAGCGACGTGACTGCCATACCGACGCCCATCGTGGCGGCGCATAGCAACCAGCCGACAAAGGCATGAGCGAGCACGACTACGGTTTTCTGCATATCCATATCAGTCCTTTCAGGTCAACAACCTCACCCTAATATACGAAAAAACGCTAGTACAGACTGGCGAATAGACGCTTCAAGCCTGCAATCGCTTTTTGAAAAGTGGTTCCAGATAACTCGACTTTCATGTTATCCTCCAAATCAACAGCAGAAAGAACACCTCAATACCTGAAAAATCATTGACGGGAAGCGATGTTTTGGGCAAAGCCTCCCAAACATCGTTTTATGGGTGCGGATGCGCGGCGAAAAAGTCCCATATCACCTGCGAAGCGTGCAACTCGGTCGTCGGAACATCACCGCCCTTCCAACCCGGCTGGCCGCCCGGCCAGGCGTGCCCTCCGCCGACCACGGTGTACAGTTCCACCGCCGCATTTTGCTGGCAGCCGTTGTAGACCGTGTGACGGATGCTGCCGTTCTGCGTGACCTGGGGCGTCGAAGCGCAGCCATTCTGCCGCACCCAGAACTCTATCGTCGTCTCGACCGGCTCGAAGGGGATGCCCACCAGCGATTCTGCGCCGACCCCGCCCGCGTAGGGCGCGTGTTTGTCGGCGTCGCCGTGGATGTGCAGCACGGGCGCCGGGCGCGACGGCGTGCAGGCGTCGAGGTTTTGCGTCGCCGCCACCGGGCCGATTGCGGCGATCACGTCCGCCAGCTCGCAGGCCAGGCGGTAGGACATAATCGCCCCATTGGACATGCCGGTGGCATAGATGCGCCGCGCGTCTATGTTGGCAATCGCCCCCAGATCAGCCAGCAATGCGCGCACAAAGCCCACGTCATCCACGTTCTGCTCCAGCGCATAACCACAGCAGCGCCCCCCGTTCCAGGTGAGCAGCCGGTCTGGTCGCTGCCCCGTCCCGTTCGGATAGACGACGATGAACCCTTCGGCGTCGGCGACGGCGTCGAAGCCGGTCATCGTGCGGGCGTTTTCGGCATGGCCGCCCCCGCCGTGAAAGACCAACACCACCGGCGTCGCCCGCGCCGGGTCGTAGCCGGGTGGGACGTGGACGATATACGAACGCTCCAGGCCATCGTGGGTCAGGACGCGGGTTGTGTCGCCGGGCGACAGGGCCACTGGCGTGAGCGCAACCCGGCGCACCGCCAGCCGACCGCAGCCGGTCAGCCACAACCCACATAGCAGGAACAACAAGAATAAACGACGTTTCACTCAGGCATCCTTGAAATCGTAGAACAGCACATCCTGATACTCCAGGACGTAATACCGCTTGCCTTTCTGCGCGACGGCAAACCCCTCCGCTTCTAGCAACGCTTTGTGCGCCTCAGCGCCGCCGGGGAATTTCTCGTTCAGATAACCGTCGGTTTTGAGCGTCCGCCAGTAGGGGATGTCCAGGTCACAGCCCGCTTGTTTGGCTTCTTCGACGGCGTTGGCGGCGGTCATGACGAAAATGCCGGCGGTCAGCGTACAGCAGCCTTTGGCCTGGTACTTGTGGGCCAGCCAACGGCACATCTCGATGAGTGTGGTCAGGCGGCCTGGGGGTACCTGCCGCATCAACGCCATCACATCACTGGGGTTGACCAACACCACCGGATCGCCGGCCTCTGCCCCCATCTTGTGGACGGCATTGTAACAGGGAAAGCCGGCTTGCAGGGCGATCACTTTGGGATAACCGGGCTTGTTGGCGAGTTTCTCTTGCCAGGTTTTTCGTTTCGCTGCCATTTGTTATGCCTCCCTTGCCCGAAAGCGCCACACGGCCAGGACAAAAAAGCCCAGGGCGTAGGCCAGCAGGATGCCGGCGGGCTGCCAAACCGACGCCAGCCCCAATCCGCGCACCAGGATATTCTGCAAGCCGTCCATGGCCCACGCGCCGGGGGTGAGATGCCCAATCGTATAGAACGCCTTGCCCGTCACTTCCAACGGAAACCACGCCCCGCCCAACGAGGTAAACAGGAACATGGCAATCAGGCAAAAGAGAATGACCTGCTCTTCGCCTTGAGCTAACATGCCGATGAACAAGCCCATGCTGGCAATCCACAAACTGAACGCCACAGCGACCAGCAGCACACCCAACGGCTCGCGCAGGTAATTGACACCCAACACGATCTGGCCGAACAGAACAAGCAGCAGTGTTTGCCCCAACACCAGGGCCACCATCGCCAGCCAATGCCCGGCGATGATCTGCCAGGGTTTCATGGCCGTGGTGATGAGCCGCTGCAAGGTGCGCGTCTTGCGCTCCTGCACCAGGATGCTCGCCGCGCCGATCATACCCGTAATCGCAAACTGCACCAACATGCCGGGCGAGCTTTGGTTGAACGGGTTGCCGCCCAGCGGCGCGGCTTGCTCGGTCTGGGCGACAGCGCGTTCGACGCGCACCCACGCCCCCTGTTGATCGGCTTGCTTCCACCCGGCCAGGGCGGCTTCCAGCGCAGCCTCACGTTCTTGCGCCTGCGCCTCCTCGTCTATGAGGGCGTTTTGCGCGGCCAGCGCGGCTAGGTCCAGGCGAGCAATCTCGACCGCGCTCAGCGTCCGCACAACGGCCGCCCGCACGATCTGGAAGAGCGACTGCCCGGTCGTGCTGGACTGGTCGGCGATCAGGGTGAGCTGGAGCGGCGCAGCGGAGAACGCCGCCTGGCCGAACCCGGCGGGGATAACCAACGCGCCGGCCACCTGGCCCCGGCGCACTGCCGTCTCCGCATCGGCGGGGTCCACCGCCACCCACCTGACCGATCCAGACGCCTCCAGGTCAGCATACAATCGTTGGCTGAGGCGGCTCTCGCCGTCAGCGTTGGCCCAGCCCAGAGCCAGCCGCGGATCGGCAGGCTGCGCCGCGCCGCTAAAAGCCAGCCCCATCACCAAAGTGAACACCATCGGCATCACCAGCAAAAACAGCAGCGACATCTTGTCGCGTAGCACTTGAGAGAGGTCTTTGAAAGCTAAATCGAGGATGCGCACGGGAGCCTCCTTCAGGCAAATCTGCGGCGGAACAACACTGCGCCGAGGGCGAACATGGCCGCGCCTATCGCCACGGCAATGAAAAAGGGCAGCAGCAGCGCGTCCGGCGCTTGGCCGGCCAATGCCAATCGCCAGCCCTTTAACACCCAGCCGTGCGGCGTAAACAGCGCGACCACGTCGAAAAACGCCGGCATCCCCTGAATCCCCACCGTGAACAACCCGCCGAGCATTCCGAACGCGGTCAGCCCGCCGCCCAGCACCGGCCCGGTCTGGCGCGAGTGCTTGACCAGAGCTATCAACAGCACACCCGATCCCGCTGCGGCGACGACCTGGGCGACCAGGGCCAGGAGCGCACTGTCGGCGCGCCCCCAACGAATGCCAAAGGCCAGCCCGGCGAACAGCATCAGCGCCGCGCCCTGCAGGATGACGGTCAGGAATACCGCCAGGAACTTGCCGCCCAAAATGACAGTGCGGTCGGTCGGCGTGGTACACAGGCGCGCCAGGGTGCCTTCTTCTTGCTCGCGCAAAATCGAGGTCATCGAATAAGCCGCCGTGTAAAAGGCGAAAAAGATCATCTGCCCGGCCATGGTCGCCCCTAGAATCTGGCTCATCGGCGCGGCCGTCTCGTCCACGCCCGGCGCGACCGGGCGCAAGGCCGCTTCGGTGGGACGGTGGAACAAGGCGCGTTGAAAATCGGTGTACCAGGTCTGGTACTGCGCGATCAGGGTCGAAATCTGCGCCGGGGCGAAGGCCAGCCCGCGCGCTGCGTGCCGCTCCTGGATGACCTCGACGGCGATGCGTCCGCCGGCGACGCCATCCAACAGCGACGTGACCATGCCGCCGACCACCTGCGGCGCGAGGCTCAAGGTGGGATCGTGTAAGATGACAACCGCCGTGTCCGGCGATGATTCGCCGGAGAGCGCCGCCGCGCTCAGGCCGGCCGGGATGAGCACGACCACGCCGATCTCCTGGCGGTCGAGGGCGGCGCGCGCGTCGTCGGCGTCGGGATATATCCGCGCGGTCAGCCAGTCGGCGACGCTCGCATCGGTGAACATCTCGACCAGCGTCTGTCCCAGATTGAACGACGCATCGGCAGACGGCGCGTCCGCGTTGACCAGGCCCACCTGGATGGTCGGCAGGTCAGGTTGTTCGCTGCTGATGCCGCCAAACGCGAGATAGATCAGCCCGGTGATCAGCAGCGGCGCGGCGATCATCATCCCCACCGCAAACATGCTGCGAAAAGAGCGCAGCATATCTTTGAGCGCAATGTCGAACAATTTCATAGCGTCCTCCGTAGAGCAAAGATGCAGGATGCAGGAGGCAAGATGCAGAATTTTCGTTCTTGTCTCTTGCTTCTTTTAGTCCCGCAATGCCCGCCCGGTGAGGTGCAGAAACACCGCTTCCAGGTTCGGCTCGCGGATGTCTACGCCAGTGATGCGCACATCGGCGACGGTGGCGGCCTCGAACAGGCGCGGCAAGACGCGGTTGCTGTCGTCCACCAGCACCGTCACGACGCCATCCAGCGCGTCGGCGCGCGAGACGCCTTCTACCTGCCGCCAGACGGCCAGGACGCGCTCGGCGTCCACGTTCAAGGTCAAGTCAATGCGCGTCTGTTCGCCTACCAACCGGATCAGTTCGTCGTGTGTGCCGTAGGCGATCACCTGACCGTGATCCATAATGGCGATGTGGTCGGACAGCTCGGCCGCTTCTTCCATATAGTGGGTAGTGTACAGCACCGTCATGCCCTGGCGGTTGAGTTCCTTGACGTTGTCGAGGATGTGACGGCGGCTCTGCGGGTCAATGCCCACCGTCGGCTCGTCCATAATCACCACCTGCGGCTTGTGCAGCAGCGCCGCGGCGATATTCACCCGCCGCTTCATCCCGCCGGAGAACTTGTCTACGCGCCCCTTTTGGCGGTCAGCCAGGCCGATGATCTCCAGCACCTCGTCCACGCGCCCCTTGAGGGCCGCGCCGCGCAGCCCATACATTTTGCCCCAAAAGAGCAGGTTTTCGCGCGCCGAGAGGTCGGGGTAGAGCGCGATGTCCTGCGGCACCACGCCCAGGCACGCTTTGGCCGCCTCCGGTTCGCGGCGGATCGAGTGGCCCATCACCAGGGCGTCTCCCTCGGTGGGCTGCAGCAGGCCGGAGAGCATAGAAATGATGGTACTCTTGCCCGCGCCATTCGGACCGAGCAGGCTCAGAATTTCCCCCGCCTGCGCGGTCAGGTTCACACCCCGCACAGCTTGCAAGTCGCCAAAACGTTTGTGTAAATTTTGAGTTTCGATAGCCAGCATCATAGTTTTTTCTCCACCGTGATCGATTTCTTGACAACGCCCCGCACGAACAGCCCAGACGGCACAAAACACCCCAACCCCATCACCAAAATTACCACAAAATCTTCCACTGACGTATCAGAAACGTTCGCCAGTACAATTTCAGGATAGAGTCTATGGCTGGATCGCCAACGCAAACCGGTAGGCCTCCCAACCGGTGGCGAGCACCAGGATGAGGATGGCTGCCATTAATCCCCAAAAACGTTCCCGGATCAGGAGCGCTGTCGGGGGGATGACCACGGCCTCCACGGTTTGCTTGGGCCATTGTCCCACCAGCCGGTATTTTGCCAGGGAAAGCGTTGCAGCGGCAGCGAGGAGGTAGGCGGTGATTTCGTACAGACCGGAACTGGTGAAGATGGCGAAGGAGGGCGGCTGCTTGCCGCCCACCGACAGCGTAAAGGAATTGGTCCCCAACGTGATCGCAAAAAGAAGCGTCAGCAGGGTCACGGTGGAATAGCCCAGCGGATAGTCGCGCACGGTGCGCAACACGTTGGGCGCGACGACCACCCCCAGCATCACGACGAGGTTGATGGCAAGCAGCCGCAGCCATTCCAGCCACACACTGCCGCCAGCCAACGTGTCCCCGCCCAGCGTTTGTGCCAGATTGCGCCCTTGTAATAACCCTTCTGGCAGGAATAAATAGCTCAGCGTCCAGACCCCAAGAAAGAGGAGCATCACGCCGCCCCATAAGGCAGCAAAACGTATGACGAGGTTATCGTGAAGTAAATAACGCTTTATCATTCGCCCCCTGGTTGTCCTTTGACGCAATAGATAGATGAAAACGCGCCGCCCATAAGGTCCCACACTTCCCGGCAATCTAGGTTGCATATCGCAAACAGGTCTGGCGGAATGGGACGCATCCCGTCAAACAGAAACGCCAATATGCGCCCGCCATACAGCCCTTTCCGCTTCTCAAACGGCTCCAGGAGGCGCACCTCACGCCGGGTGACGCGCGCCAATTCCTGCATGGCCGTCTCCTGCATCGCGCGCCTGAACAGCCCAATCGCCCCTGTCGAAAGCACGGCGTCAAAGGCGGCGTCGGGGAAAGGCAGCCGTGTGACGTCCGCCCTGACGATGTGCGCCGGATCCCAGCCGGCCTGAGCCAGGGTCGCTTGGGCCTGCGCCGCCATCTGTGGCGACAAATCCATACCGTAAGCGTCTATCCCCACTTTGAGCAGTTCCAGCACCAACCGCCCGCCGCCGCAACAAACTTCGAGCACCCGTCCGCTCAACCCTTCTGTGATACGCCGGCGGTGCTTGAGCCAGAATTCCGCTTCGCCAATGTTGGTATAGGTTCGCGCAAAACGATCCCAATAAGTCGGCATAGCCAGCTATCCGGCGCGCGCCATCAGATATTTGCCCAGGTGCGTCACTAAGCGCCGGGGCGTGAAGCGGATGGAGAGCGCCATGAGTTTGTTGAACAGTCCCGGCACGATGGTCGTTTTCCCTTTCATCATACCCGTGTACCCCGCCTGAGCCACCCGGCGCGCATCCATTGAGGAGAGCCGGAACAGGCGGGTGTCCTCAATGGATGCGCGCCGCGCAAAGTCGGTGCGGGTGGGGCCGGGGCAGAGGCACGTCACCGAGACGCCGGTGTGTTCCAAATCCCTGGCGATGGCCTCCGAGAAGCTGAGGACGTAGGCTTTCGTCGCGCAGTAGATGGCGTTGAGGGGCGCCGGGGCAAAGCCGCCGGTCGAGGCCACGTTGAGGATGCGCCCGCTCCCGCGTTTGAGCATCTCCGGGAGCAACAGCAGCGTCAGGTGGGTCAACGCGGTCAGGTTGACCTGGATGAGGGCCAACTGCCGACTCACGTCGGTTTCCTGGATCGGCCCGTACACCTGCGTGCCGGCGTTGTTCACCAGGAAATCTACGGCAATCTCCTGGCTTTGAAGTTCCCAAATAATGGTCTCCGGCGCGGTGGGCTGGGCCAGGTCTTGAGCAATCACGGTCACAGTCACGCCGAATTTGCTCCGCAGGTCGGTCGCCAACGTTTCCAGTCGCTCCCGGTTGCGGGCCACGAGAACCAGATTCACGCCATTTTGGGCGAACAACGTCGTCAGTTCCAGACCGATGCCGCTGGAAGCGCCGGTAATCAAGGCGGTTTGGGGTTTCATGAAGTGTTCCTCCTGATTTATGTCAATACTCGCGCCGCTACTGCGCCGGCCAATCGCGCTACTGCCACTTTCGCGCGATTGGCGCGCGGTGGGAAATAGAACGTACAGGCCGGCTCCAACCAGCCCTGCGCCTGCCACCAGGTACGATCATACGATCCTGGCGGCTCACGCTGCCAGGCCAACTGCTGCACCTTGAAGGCGAGCAGGGAGACAAACGCGGGGTTCTGGGCTTTCTGTTGGGCAACGGCGTTAAATAGCTTCTCGGCCGCCTTGTCCGCCGCCGGTTGATAACGCGGCAGTTCGTCAGCCGAGGCCAGTGCGCCCATTTTAAGCCCCGTCTGTCCCACCAGATGATAGCCCCAGGTGAGCAGCGCCGCGTTCATCGTGCGCAAGGTATGGCTGGGGGAACTGCCGCCGACTGTGGTAAGCGGATAGGCGCACTTGCCGCCCATCGCCGGGCGGTGGCACAGGTAGGCCAGCCGGTCCATCCAGGTCTTGACCAACCCGCTCACATCATCCACATAGACCGGGCTGGCGAGGAGGAGGCCGGCGGCGGCATCCATTTTAGCGCGGATGAGCGGAATATCGTCTTTGAGTGGGCACTTATCTTCCCCCTGATCGAAGCACACGCGACAGCCCCGACATGGGCGGAGATCCATGTCGCCCAGATAGAGCGTCTCGAATTCCAGCGGTGTAGCGTACTGCGCCGCTAATGTCTGCATCCGCGCCTCGATCAGCTGTACGATGCGGGCGGTGTTGCCCTTTTTGCGGTTGCTGCCAATACAAGCTAAGATCTTCATCTTTATAATGGCTTTTTCCCCCTTATGCCTGCCCGACTACCTATGGATTTTGCCTCACCGCCGTCCACGTGCCACGCGCTTCGCCTTGATGCGCCCACGCGCCGCTCATCTCATCCGCGTTGGCGAGCGTCCCTTGCCACGTTTCGTCACCCGTCAACTTGATCTCGGCGCCTTTGACGGTGAACTCGCCTTCATACGCCACCGTGTAGATGTTCACCTGCAAATACGTCCCCTTGCCCGGTTCCCCGTCGAACGTGATTGTTCCGACGTCATAGGTGCTGCCGTCTTCCAACACCATCGTGTAATCCCACGTTCCCCGGATGTCGTAGTCCGCTTTTGCGCCGCACGCGGTACATAGGACAACCCACAACACGATCCCAACGATTAACCACCCTTTGCGCCGCATAGCACTCACTCCTATTTGAGAACCAGCGGCAGATAGACAGTCGCCGTGTACCACTGTCCTACGCCACACCAGAAGCCGACGCATAGACCACTGTTCGGGGCGAGATCGCCCACCGGCCCGGCGACCGCTTGCCCCACGGTGGCTTGCAGCCGATACGCGCCGGATGCCACCGCCCCGCCGCCGCCGCTGAGAACATAACGCTGAATCCCGATGCTTCCCCCGGCCAGAGTCACACTCGCCGCCAGCAGGAGCGCGACACACGCCAACAGTGCTGCCCGGCGGATCATGGCTGATCTCCGGCAGGCGCGGCTTGATTTACGCTCTGCCCCGGAACCGGCGCCAGGCGGGTATCCTCGTACTGTAATCGCTTGGCGACTACGCGATACGAGAACTCTACCGCATCATCCCCCGCGCGCAGGCGCACCTCAAATTGTGTCGCCGTGCGCCCGGTGACATAAATTTCCGCGTCGCCATACGCCTGGACAAACACATGATACGGTTCGGCAAGGTTGACGGTCTTGGCAAACAGCGGATCAATGATCATCACGGCCTGGCCGTCGGTCAGTTGTCCAAAACCATAGTCCGTAAACCAGACCTCGGTGGATTCTTCGGTATAGAGGAGCCGGTCGCCTGCGTCTGTACTGACGGCGGCGCTTTTGGTGCCGCCATAAACGACTAAACCCACCGTGCTTGCTGGTGAAGCAATATACACCCCATTGCCGTTGTCCGCCATAAACGTGCCAGCCCAGCCACCGGAAGCCGCCTGGTTATACCCCAACACACCAATGCCACTATCGGTTTTCGTCATCCCCACCAAGCCATTGCGCCCGGCAAAGAACCCGCCCGGCAGCCACCAATTGCCGGGACTGTCGGTAAAATCGCTGAGGTCATGGCCGGCCTGCGTGCCCATCACCCCTACCGTTTGGGTAGTTTGCGTGCGCCCCGCCAGCGCGTGCCCATAACTCTGCGCGCTGACGGCCAGTCCGCTACTCTCGTTCCACACATCCACAGTCGAGGCGGTATCTACGGCGCGGGCAAAGATGGCGCTGCCGCTGCCCAAATTCTGCGCGAAGAGGGTAGGTGAACTGCTTTGATTATACGTCCGCAGCGCCCATCCCTGGGTCTGGGTATAGGTATTGCGTAACTCCAGGGTAGCCGCCGACTGATTCCCCTGCACCACTGCACCGGGACGCAAGCCCCAGGCATACGGCGCCGCCGTGATCGGTTGGCGCGGCAACGTGATATAGGTGGCGTCGGCGTGCTTCTTCACCCGCGTCTCAATCCACCGCGCATTCCCGTTGAACACGGTGGACATACCGGCAGTCGGCACCAAATTGAAGGCAAAGAGACCGTCCGTCACTATGTACTCCTCAAACGTCTGGCAATCCGAAATCAGAGTTCCGTCGCTCTCGGCGTCATAGAGATGGAAACTAAAGTCATACGCGCCGTTGGCCGGCCTGCCGCCGTCTTCCAGATACCCCTGGTAAGTGAAGGTCTCGGTCGGCGAGCCGCCGAGCGTGAACTGGGGCGCAGCTTCATCCGGCGACTGCGCTTGCGTGATGCCCACGATCCATAATGCTAACGCGGCTACGATAAGCAATCCGATTATCTTTTGCGGGTTTTTCATGGCTAAATTCCTTTTCAATAGTTTGATGGTTGATGAAACTGAAAACCATTATAGAGGGGCGACTTTAACAATAGATTAAGGTTATGTAAACGCCCCTTTAAATCCTCTAGAATTTAGTTGGGAATTTATCCAAAAGTTCGTTTTGGCGCAGACTTACGCCTGGAAGCGTAGCTTTTAGGGGATGTTTTTTAGCGGACCGCCTGCACCCACCGGCTAAAAAACGCCAGTGGACAGGGAAAAATTAAACAAATCTTAACCTACAGTTAAAAGCCAGTTAATAGTAGCAAAGTATAATAAGGGCCATGTTAGGTGTAACGACTCACAAAATCTCAGAACCGATCCTATTGGCTCAGGAATACGCTCTCAAGCCGGTCGAGTACCATTTTCAAGCCGGCCGGACCGTCGTTGCCGCTACGATTGGGGGATTGGAGACGCACGATGGCTATGTTAAACCTGACGTTATCGTTGAGAAAGTGATCGCACAGCTTAAAGCGCGCCCTGAATTGCCGGGCGTTATCATTGTTTTGCCGGGGCCATCGAGCGGGATGGTCTCACGCGGCAAATGTCTGGAATTGTTGAGTCGTCCGTATGGCAACGCGCTGTTTCTGCGCCGCCCGGTTCTCAATCTTTACGATGAACTGGCTTTGACGCCCACGGTGTTGCCGGCCGAGACGCGCATTGACCAAGCAGTGAGCCTTGCGTTGGCCCGCTCTCTAGATCAACGCTATGAACCGCTGCTGGTAGACTTCGGGGTTGGACAGTTGCGCCTACTGGATTTGCATGTGCTTCTGCTGGCCCAATCGCGAATGTTAGAGAACGCCAACCGGTTGATCAAACAACAGGTGGACATTGAACGGGCGCTGTCCAGCACGCTGGAATTGGACGAAGTGCTGCAATTGATTCTCCGCTACCTGGAGGATATGGTGCCCTATGATCGGGCAGGGGTAATGTTGGAACAGGACGGCATGTTGCGCTTTGCGGCCACGCGCGGTTTTGCCGATAGGGAAGCGGCTCAACATTTTGCCATCTCCACCACACAAAGCGCCGTCTACCGGCGCATCTGCGCGGAACAACGCCCGTTAACTTTCGCCGATGTCACACAGCGAGTGGAGTGGGAAGTTGTGCCGGACATGCCTTCGCCGCGTTCCTGGTTGGGCGTGCCCCTGATCCACGCCCACGGGGTGATGGGGATGTTGTCGCTATCACGCACGGCGATCAAGGAATTTGTCGCGGAAGAGATCGAACTGGCGCAGAGTTTCGCGCGGCAAGCCGCCGTGGCCCTGCAAAATGCCCGCCTCTACGCCGCAACCAAAGCCTTCGCGCAGGTGTTGGAACAACGGGTTCAAGAGCGCACACAGGAACTGCAACGCGCTTATGACAAGTTGGAACGGATGGATCGCGCTAAGTCCGATTTCATTACAGTCACCTCGCACGAACTGCGCACGCCGCTCACAGTCATCAATTGTTACACCCAAATGTTGCATCCGCACCTTCAGAATGAGAAATTGACCAGTATGGCGGAAGGTCTGGCTGCCGGCGTCCAGCGGATGCACGATATTGTTAACAATATGCTGGACGTCGCCAAAATTGATCAGGAAATGATGCCGCTGTATTACGCGCATACCGAATTGGCCTATCTATTTAATGCGATCCAGGAGGGGTTGGTAAAGGCTCTGGCGGAACGCCGTTTGACCATCCGGCTGGAAAATCTCCCCACACTTCCGGCGCTCCAGGCCGATGGAGAAATGCTGCACAAAGCCTTTTACCATTTGTTGATCAATGCGATCAAGTACACGCCGGATGGCGGCGTCATCACGGTTACGGGGCAGCATTGGACGGCAGAGGAGAGTACACTGGGCGTCGAGAGTGTGCAAATCACCATCGCCGATACCGGCATAGGGATTGATCCGGCCTATCACGACTTGATCTTCACCAAATTCTACCGGTTGGGGGATGCCGCGCTCCATTCCAGCAGCCGCATCAACTTCAAAGGCGGCGGGCCGGGGCTGGGGTTGGCAATTGTACGGGGATTAATCGAAGCCCACGGGGGCAAAGTATGGGTCGAAAGCCCCGGCTACAACGAAGAAACCTTGCCGGGCAGCCAGTTTCACGTGCTGCTGCCCGTTGCGAAGATGCAATAGCCCGGACTATTGCTTGAGCCGCGCCAGCGTCTCCACCACCCGCGCCGGCTGATCGAAGAAAACGTCGTGGGCGGCGTCCTCAATCCAGAGGAGTTCCTTGCCGGCCGGGGCGCGTAACCGGGCAAAGTACGCCTCAACCAGGGGATAGGGCGAGTTCCAGTCGTAGCGACCGGAGATGAAATATACGGGAACCTGCACTTCGGGAACCATCTCGGCCAGATCGAGCGGCATCAACGCCGGCCAGAACGTCTTGAGTGACCGCGCGCTGGCCCCAGGCCACAATGCGAAGTCTACCAGGGAGTATTCCGGCGCGCGCAGCAACATCAGCGCCTCGTGCTGGTAGCTGTCGGCATGGCGATATACGCCGCCGTATTTCAGCAACCACGTGCGCTGCGTCATCAGTTGAGCATACCAATCTGCCGTGTTGTAGGCCGGATCAATGGCAGACAAGGCTTGCAGCGCTTCTCCATCATTTCGCTCGCGGGCGACACCCTGCACATACGCCAGGGATTGCCGTTCGCCTTCGGCATAGCTCACAATCTGGCCGACGCCGATGTAAGTGTACAGGTCTGCGGGATAGCGCGCCGCGACCAACAATCCCGGCGCCGTCCCCCACGAGAAGCCCATCAGATAAACCGCCGCCACCCCAAAACGTGCTTTGAGCAACAAAATCAATTCGTGCGTGTCGCTGACGATCTGTTCCACGGTCAGGGTATTTGCGGCAAACGCCGCCTGGCTCTTCCCCGCCCCGCGCTGATCCCACGTCACGACGACAAAGTGCTCTTCCAACTCCGGGCATTGCAGGCGCAGCTTGGCAAGGTTGGCGCTGCCGGGGCCGCCGTGCAGGAACAGCAGCACCGGATTTCGCTTATCGTGCCCACGAATGGAAATCCATTGCTTAACCCCGCCCAGCGTTACCCTCTCTAACCCATTAACCGACTGCGCGCCTGCGGGCGCGCGCAACGGCGCGGGGCCGCTCCACAAGGCCAGCGCCGCCAGCGCCGCGGTCAGTGAGGCGAAAAATAGTCGCTTATGTTTTTTGGATAAACCGGAGCGCATAGGTAACTCTCAAAGCGTCAAAGCCGAAATCCAGATGTGGGCGACGCCGAACAGCACGGAGGCGCCCAACATCCACCAGGAACTCAGCAAATAGGATGATAGGATGAGAAACGCGATGGGCGCAACTGCCATCGGCGCCGGAATCCCCAAAAACGGCGCGCCGAGCAGGGCGGCGGCTCTCCCGCCCGCGAAGTACCGGATCCAGCAGGCATAGTAAACGGCCAGCGCCAGCCCCATGCCGATCATCACCGGCGTCGAGAATCGTTTGTGCAAGTCCAGCGCGAAAAAGAACGGCAAGATCAGCGTCGCCAAGCGGCCGACGTTCTCAACAATTGTGAGCCATAGAGGCTCAGAAACCTGCTCGCCCGCGTCCGCTTTGGGCGCCAGCATCCACGCCACGTTGGGAAGCATGATCAACACCGGAATCAGCGCGCCGGATTTGAGCGCGAGGTGTACGTTATTGAACAACGGATTCCTCCTTTGCTTTGGCGGCCTGCGCTGCTTCCCGCGCCCCGGCGGCAATCATGGTCTTGAGCGGGCGCAAAGGCACGCGCCGCAACAGCCCAAATAGGGGCACCGGCACAAGTTCCCGGTTCGCCTGCCGCTGCGTCGCCGGGCGGATGCGGCCCAGCGTCGCCAGCTCGCGTCCGGCCTGTTCGTAGGCGGCGCAAACGGCGCGGACGCGCAGATCTTTTATATCCCCACCGGACTCCGGCTCGATATAGTTGGCGGCATTGCGCACGAGGGTGCCGACACGCGGCGCATCCATAAATTTGGCGTAGGTATGGAAATACGCCAGGGTGTTTTTGGGCGTTTCAGCCTCGATGTTGCCGCACACGACCAGCGTAACGAAGGGTTTGCGGCAGACGGCCTCGTTGACGTGATGATGAATCAAACCACTGTGCGATACCTGAATATCCGCTACATCACAAACACCAAAAATCCGGTCCAAAAATGTCTTGAGCAGGCCCGTCATCGCGTACAAATACACCGGCGTGGCATAGACCAGTACATCTGCCGCTGCCATTTTCTCAAAGACCTGGGATACATCGTCTTTTTGGATACATTGGAGATAGTGCGCCTCGGTCTGACATTGCCGGCAGCCCAGGCAGCGGTTAATTTTGAGCCGCGCCAGGGTGACGATGTCACAGTCAGCCCCGGCCTCGGTTGCGCCGTCAAACAAACGGTCGAGCAAGAACCGGGTGCGGCCTCGGTCGCCACGATGGCTGGCGTTGATGGCTAACAATTTCATAGCTTCCATTACCTCCTACTGCGCCGTCGCCGCCGAATCAGCCATCCCGTCCCGACCGTGATCGCCCCCAACAGCGCGGTGATGGCGAGCAGCGCGATTTTGAAGATGGTGGGAAACCCCAAGTCCACCTTGAAGTTCATCGGTGCGTAGGTGTACAGCGAATCGTCGGCCACGCCGCTATCATAGAAACTGGTCAGCAGCCGCTCGCCCGCCTCAGGTTGAATTTTCCAGAAATCCCCCGTGTGCCCGGCTTCGGCGATGATGACCTGCTTGCCGTTTTTCAGGAAGGGCAGCAACTCGTCTCTGGCGTACTCGGCCGGCGTCGAAAAATCCACGCTGCCGCTGATGAGCAGCGTCTCGACCTCGGTGGGGTGGACCTCGTTCAGCGCATCCGGCAGCAGCTTCATGGGCCAACCTTGGGCGGCGCTGGCCCAAATCAGCTTCCCCATCGGCGACCCCAGAATGGCGTCCGGCGGATCCAGTTCGGCGGCGTAATCGCGCGTCGAATCGTAGTCCGCGACGCCTTTGCACAGCAAGTCGCCCCAGGTCAACATGCGGGGCATCATCGCATCGTACATCAGCGACATCAGCGCCAGCCCGCTCGGATCGCCGTGGGCGGCGGCGACATACGTGTCGAAGACCATCGCCGCCGTGTCGCGGTGATACAGCATCACATTCGTCATCTGGCGCACCTTGCCGGGATCGATGGGGAAGGCCAGCCAACGGCGCGGCATCGTATGGATGACATCCCGCAGCGTTTCGACCAGATCGGCGGTGCGAACATGGCACGCGGCGTCCTGGGCGCAGAGCGCGGCATAGTGGGCGAGTTGCGCGTCAATCATCTCCGGCTCCCAGACGAAGCGCCCCGGCGGGTTGACGCCGATCATGGCCGACCGCCGCAGGCTGTCGGGATGGAGGGTGGCGTAAAGCTGCGCCAGGCGCGTCCCGTAACTCTCGCTGAGCAGATGGATGCGCTCATACCTCAACGCGACGCGCGCGGCCTCCATATCCTCAACGACGTCCACCACAGTATAGCCGTTCAGGTCAACGCCGGCGCTTTCCAGACGCGCTGCGCACGTTTGCATCGCTTGCGCCACGCGGGCGAGCGAGGCCGCGCTCAGCGCGTCGCCGTCTACCCCGCGCAGCACCCGGTTGACTTCGGGGCAGGCGAGCACCGACGTCCCGTCCACCCCCCGATAGCCTACCAGGACGACGTCGTGCTGAGCCAGGAGATACTCCGGCGGCGTAAAAATCATATTGCTCGACCCCGGCCCGCCCGCGAGCCAGAAAATCGGCTCGGTCGGCGACGCACCGGTCGCGCGCACCCGGACGACCGGCAGGGCGATCAACCGTGCGTCCGGCGTATCCCGGCGCTCCGGGACGACCAGCGCGCCACACTCCGCAGCGCGCTTCTTGTAGGTGCAGGGCGTCAAAGTCAGATCGCCCGGTTGCGCGCCCGGCGGCACGCTGACTTTGCCCGCCGCTTGACACGCGGAAAGAAGGAGGCTCAGCACGCTGATAGGCCAGAAAAGATAAGGGATAACTTGCTTTATTTTCATTGGGTTTCCTCGCGATTTTCAACAACCTCATGCCTTGAACGGCTGCGCGAACCGCTGCTCGTACACGCCGTTTGCCTTCAGTTGATTGTCCCAATACGTCGCCAGGAATGGCGTCTTGACCAGTAATTTGAACACCGGGATCAGATACGCCGGGTAACGCTCCGGCTTCGCCAGCTTTTGCACGGCGTCCGGCGCGAATTGCCCGGTGGTGCGCAGGCTTTGACCGAGCGCGATCAGTTGGTCAAACAGTTTGCGGTTCATGGTGTCCGGCATCAGGCGGATGCCTTCGCCGCCGCCCTTGATGAGCGCGCCGAGGTACGGGCAGCCGAGCCGGGCCGCGAGTTTCGCCAGATACCGCTCGACGTGGCGCAGATGGGTGGATTCGGGGAAACCCGACTGCATCACGAAGCCCAACGCCGGATTGCCGCTCCGCCCGCGCAGCGGCTCCAACGCCTCGATGAACGTCTTGACGATGCCCGGCATCGCGTCCGTGTAGAGCGGGAAACCCACCAGCGCGGCTTCGGCAGCGGCAAAGGCGTCCCGGTAGTCCGCCAGGCTGTTCTGCCGCACCAGGTGAAACGTTTCGGCGACGGTTCCACCCGCAGCGGTGAAGCCCCTGGCAATCTGCGCCAGCATGACCGGCGTGTTGCCCTTCGCGCCGCGCGGCGATCCGTTGAAGAGCGTCAACGTTGCGGGCGGCGTGATGCGCGCGCCGGGCAGCGGCGGCAACCTGCGGTCAAAAGGTACGCCGTCCGCCGTCCCGTCCACGATGGCGCGGGCGACCGCGTCCACCGGCTCTTCCGTCGTGAAGGCGAACTCCAGGCGGCTCTTCATATTCAGCGCGGTGCGGCTGAAGATGTCGCCCACGATGCGCAGGTCTTCGGCGTCGGTGTCGGTTTCCTTTTGCAACAGCAGCCCGATGCGCGGATAGCGGTCGTAGCGCGGGCGGTGGTGCGCTTCGCCGTGATCCACCACAAAGTACGGGTGAATCAGCGGAATGGATTTATCCATCATCTTCTTCAACGTCGCGTCGGGGAAGCCCATGCGCAGCGGCGCGGCCCACAGCAG
>DAOUGD010000045.1:0-54776 GCA_034429475.1 Anaerolineae bacterium | reverse complement strand
GGAGAGGGGGCGAGGGGGTGAGGGGGAGTCTTTTTCTTCTTTCTCGGTGCTCTCGGTGCTCTCTGTGGCTATCAAACGGAGGGAAGATGAAACGGCAAGTTGGTGAATGCCGCGAACGCGGCCAGGTATTGTTGTGGGTGGCGATTTTGCTCCCACTGTTTTTGGCGTTGACCGGGTTGGTCTTAGATGGCGGCATCATGTGGCAGCAGTATATGCGCGCCCGCTGGGCCGCTTCGGCCGGCTGTGTCGCCGCCGCCTCGGAGATTGATCCGCAAGTGTTCCAGGACACCGGGCGCATGGTGCTGAAACTGCCGGAGGCGCCCCAAACGGCCTTCAACTACGCTGCCTGGAACGACCCGGACTTGTACCTGACCAGTGTGTATGTCCGCGAAGAAAACGCCACCCAACAGATTGTCGCGGAAGGGTATACGCAGATCGAGCCAGTTTTTCTGCGCATGTTCGGCGTGACCGGGTTTCGGGCCACCGTCCGCGCCGTCGAACGCCCCGCGTGGGGCGTCGTGAGCGCGGGGGAATAGCCCCCAACTAACTTGATCGTGAAGGAGCGATGACTATGAAAAACTTGAAACCCGCCGGAGTATTGGCCCTGGTCGTTGTCAGCGTGCTGGGGTTGAGTGGCCTGGGTTTGCTAGGCCGCGGCGTGGCGCCGGACAAGCCCCAGGCTCTGCCGACGATTGCGCCCACCGGTACACCCGCGCCCACCGCCACCGTACCGCCGACACCGGAACTGGACACGGAGGCCGCCTGGGAGACCTTCATGCAGGCCGTGTACCTGGCCGACGCCATTCCCGACTATGGGAGTGACCTCAGCCAGTATCCCGCCACCCAAGCCGCTCTCTCCGCCGGCCTCACGAACGTGACCACCGATACTGTGTGGATTGCCTGGGGCACAGAACCCCACCCGGACTGCGTGGCTGCCGGCTATCAGTGCTGGATGCGCCGCCTGGCCGAGTTTGGGCCGCGCCAACTCCAGTGTGACGGCATGGTGTGTGTCGCGTCCGTCAGTGTCACCAGCGTAGGTGTCTACGGCTTCTGGGAAGGCGGCGCCGGGCCACAGTTGCACCGTCAGGCCGAGCACCCGGAATGGACCGATCCTGTCCCATTCCGCTTGCTGGTCGGTAAGGTGGCCTATCGCCCCGCCACCGCCCGGTGGATCGTTACGGAAATGACCGTGACGGTTCTGCCCGAACTGCCGGAGTACACCACGCCGTAACGGCGCAGCAAAACTTTCACCGGGGAGAGCGGCGGCGCGTATACCGCTCTCCCCACCTATACCGTAGGAGGCAAGGATGAAACGAATCCAATGGTGCCTGGGACTCGCCCTGGGCTTATGGCTGCTGTGGGCTGTGACGTTGCCGGTCGGTGCGCAAGAGGGGTGTGGGACGTGTAATCCCGCGCCCCCGTGTTTTCGCTTCTGTACCGGCCAACCCGGCGACAGCGGTACCCAGCCCAACCCCACGCCGCCGCCGGGCGCGCCCCAACCGCCCCCGGATACCCCGCCGGACAATCCCGGCGCGACGCCACCACCAGCCGGGACGCCCGCCCCGCCCGCCGCGTTAGGGCCGGGGGACGGCTATTGGAGTGTGCAATGTGTCCAGGTCGGCGGCGAACACGGCGGCGGCGCCGGGGAGACCGGCTGCGGCGGTACGGGCTACGCCATCATCTGGACGTGGGTCGTACCCAATCCCGCCCTCGGCTACCCGGCCACTTATCCGGCCCGCTCGCGTTGCGCCGCTGCCGGGGAATGTACGCCGGTGACACCCACCCCGCGCGCCGTCGTGACGCCCCAGGCGCGTACCTGGCCGTGCGACATCGTGCCCCGCTTTGAGAACGGCGTGCTCATGCAGGGCTGCGATGACTGGCCGGGGTGGGATCTCTGGGCGGAAGCCTGCATCCCCGGCGCCATTGTGCGGCGCTACCCCTGGCCGCGCAGCCTCGTGGGCCTGCCGACCAAACTCTGGTACGGCGGCGCCCCCGATTTGGAACAATTCTCGGCCACCAAAGCCTGGCCGTGTACGGTGGACTACGGCGCGCGGTATCCGGACGATGACTTGCCGGAATGTCCCGCGCCGGTGGGCCAGACCACCAATGGCACGCGCGTCAACTACCAGATTGGCGTCGCCTGGCGGCACTGGAATCTCACCCGCGGCGCGATCTTTGGCTTCACGCCGGAACACGAGGTAACCTGGGCCATTGCCGACCGGGAGTGGAACGGCGGTACGGCTATCTACCACGACTACAACATCGAGCACACGTTCCAGACCAGTTCGTATGGGTTGGAGGAATTCGGCACGCGCTGGAATCCGGCCTGTCAGGATCAGGACTGCGATTGTGATACGCGCGTCGCCAGCCTGGATATGCCCGCCTACGACGTGACGCTCACCACCTGGTGGTATCCCGAATACACCTTCAAGTACGACGAAATGGTGTGCGCCACCCGGAAATGGAGCGACTGCTTCTGGCGGGAGAGTCCGCCGACCGGCCTGTCCTACAGTAACTGCGCCACCCCCGACTATTACAAAATCGAAGTTTGCACGGAATACAAATGGGAAAACAAAACGACCGGCTGGCAAAAGTACAACCTGAGTCTGCTGGGCTACCAGCCGGTGATCCCCTGGTTCATCGCCACGCAGGTGGGCGCGGATGCCAATGGCAATCAGTGTACCACCGGCAGCTACGGCCCGGTCGGCGTGCCGGTCATCGAAGTGCAGCCGGTGGGCGTGCCGTAAGGAGTGCAATGCCTACCTGGCTGAACCTGGTCATCTCCCTGGTTTTGGGCGCGGCTTACGGTGTGGTAGCCTGGCAAGACCTGCGCCGCCGCGCCTTGAGTCTCTGGCCGCTGCTCTTGATCTGCGCGCTCAGTTTGCTGCATCGTAATCCCTGGTGGTGGCCGGTGATCGGTCTCTGTGTCTGGTGGCCGTGGCGCAAAGAGGCCGCGCCGCTAATGCTGCCGGCAATCATTGGCGTGGGCTGGCTCACCGGAAACAGCGCCCCGGCCCTGGTGCTGAGTGCCGGCCTTGTGGCCTGGGCCTACGGCTGGTGGGGTGGCGCAGACGCCGCCTTGCTGGCCGCGTTGGCCTTGCGCTATGACACTGCCGGGATGGTCGGCGGCGGGATCACGATGGCCGTCTTTGGGATCACCGTGCTCGTCGCCCGGCAGCAACTGTTGACGCTGCTGCCGGCCATGACCGATGTGTTGGCGGCGCGGCCCGTCACCATCTCCGGCCCGGGCCGCCCGGAACATGAAATGCCCGCCGCGACCGCGCTGGCGGCTGCCGGCGTCGTGCTGGAGATTGTCCGCTGGCTGTAGTGGCGGACAGCGGCCTGGTGAACGGCGCGGCGGGGCTCGGGCATCCGGCGGCCTGGCAAAAATCACGGAACTATTGGAGGTAAAAACGATGAGTGGGTTGATATGGTTATTGGCCGGCCTGTTGGCCGGCATGGGCTGGTACTGTATGTGGACGCAACGCCGGGTCGTACCGCCGGTGTGGCATATCCGGTTGTTGGGCGTGAGCCTCCTGAGTGTGGCCGGGACGTTGTTGCTGCTCCAGGCGTTGACCGTGGAGAGCTTCGCCCTGGCTCTGGCCGTGCTGATCGTCGGCGCGCTGTTGGTGATCACCGGCACGACGCTGTTCGTCCTGTACTGGCGCCAACGCCGCCGGGAGCGGTTAGTCGCCGCGTAGGAGCACCCCATGCCCGTTATGTCCTGGTGGTCGCTGACCACCGTGCCGGTTTTCAGTTGGTTACTCTGGCAATTGCGCACCCAGGCGCGCGATCCGGTTTGGCGCGGGTTGCTCCTGTTCGTGGGCCTGGCCCGTATCTGTCTGCCGCCCGATGACCGGGTGTGGGGCGGCCTCGCCGTCCTGTGTCTGTTGGGGATGGTGACGTTCAGTGATCACGCGGGGATGGGGGCCTTGTTGGCCGGCGCCGCGACCTTGTGCGCCACGGCCTCTGGCCCGGCGGCGCTCACCGTGAGCGCGGCCTGGATCATTGGCTGGCTCTTGCCCTGGCCCGCCGGGGAACGGGTACTGGCCATCACCGCCTTGACGGTGTGTCCAGATCCGTGCCTGGCATGGCTGTTGTTGGCCGCCACCGGCCTGGGGTGGGGGCTGGGCCGGTTACGGCGCGGTGACACTCAACCATTCAACGCGGTTGCCTGGCGCTGGCCCTGGTTGCTCTTGGGGTTAGGGCTGTATGGCGGGCTACGGGGGTGGGGTCTATGGTAACCAATGCCGCGCCTACGGCTAATCATCTAGGGAGACCTGCCGAATTTGGCCCACGCGCGCCAGGGTTGAAAGGCCAGCACTATATCTACCTGCCGGACGCCCGGCGCTACATCAATCTGCTCTATGTGGTGGAGGTGCGCCTGCCCCCCACCCACGCCTGGGGATGGGGGCAGGGCTGGCTGCACCTGGCCGGCGCCGACGCCGAACCGCTTTCGGTGGATGACGCGCAGGTGTTAGCTCACGCGCTCTATCCCCGCACCCAGAACGACCAGGAGGTGCCGCGCGATGAATTCCACCCGGACCACTGCCTGCACGGGATTTGATCAACACGCTTTAGCTCAATCACTGTAAGGAGAAACTCAGAATGACAGAAACCACGACAATGATGGAAACCTCGGCCGCGCGCCGCCCAGCCGCGCCAGCCCCGGCGCCAGGGACGTCCAATGCCGTCACGCTGGCCGGGCGGGTGATCGCCCGCTGGGTGTTTGAAGGCGATACCTACCTGCGCCTCGTGGCGCTCCGGCCCCGCGGCTTTCCCCCGGCGCCCGACGGCCGGCGCGGCGATGTGCTGGTGGTGCGCATCAACTACTTCCTCGCCCAGACCGCCCCACTACCGGAGCGCGGCCAGCTGTGCCGCGTGCGGGGCTTCTTGCAGCAGCCGGAGGAGGAAGAAACCCTGGCGCAGGCTCTGACGCGCCTGGTGCAAACCACGCAACTGGACGCCGTCCGCGCCGCCCTGGGCGAATTATTGGACTTGACTCTGAGGTCCGCGACCACCGAGGTGGTCGCGTTGGGTTGGGAACTGCTGCCCGAACCGGAACGGCGCGGGCGGGCCCGCCGCGGCCGCCGGGAACCGCGCCCAGCCCCGGTATCAGAGTCTATGCCAGCCCCTGGAGAGCATGATGTCCCGCTCCTCACCGCCGACACACCGGCGTAAAGCGGCGGCTGCGCCAGGGGCCTATTGCCAGGGCGAACTGTGGCCGGGATTGCTGCGGCCGCGCCCCGCACACAAACCGCGTCCGATCCGTGACCGGCGGCGGCGCGTCTTGCCGCTGGCGCGGTCGCCGGCCGACATCCCGCCGTATGAGCAGGGCCGGCTATGGGCAGAGTGACTGAGGACATAGAGGGGGATGCGGTAGAAGCTTGATACAATCCATATTTCACAATATGTAATACTCGGTCATAATTATATGACAGTAGATAACTGATCCTAAAAACGTTTTGCGACGTTTTTCAAGTGAGATCCACCCCTGAAAAACGGGGGTTTGGGGGTAGTTTGGGGTGCAGAAGCGCCATACAAGGCCCGTTGTACGCCCTAGTTTAGCAGCATAGTTTTACGACGTTAAGTTTACCCAGGAGGTTACAATCAATGAACGTCAACCCAGTGCAGATACAAATTGGCAATTTGGTGGAGGGCATCGTCAAAGCCCTCGCCGATCACCCGGACGAGGTCACGGTCTCGGCTGCGATGAATGTGGACGCGCAGACGCAGCAAGAGAAAGTGGAGGTCACCCTGACCTTACATCCTGACGACATGGGCCGCATCATCGGCAAGCAAGGGCGCACCATCAACGCCATCCGCACCCTGGCCGGTCTGCTCGCTGCCAAGCACGAAATGCGCGCCAGCGTCGAATTGGTGGAGTAGGCGTTAACTCCGGTGGGGCGCCGGTATCCGGCCGGCGCCCCAGCCCACCGGCTCCCGTAGTCGCGGCCAGCGGTTTACGTCGGTAGACCGTTGACCGGGGCTACGGCCCCATGCGTGGGTTGGGAGCAGGCACGGAGTTGGTCGCAGGCCGAGTGGCGGCAGTCTCTGGCTAAGGCGCGGCATCGTCCGCGTTTTAGCCAGGGGCTGCCACCTCCTCAGCCCTGACCTGCGCCCCGGTACGCTGACCCCGTACCTGGGGCTACATGCTCCGTTCCTCCTCCTGCACCTGCGGTGACGACTCAGCGCCGGGTCAAGTGTCTGATCGTCACCCACTGCGGGCTGCGGCCCCAGTTCCCGGTAGCAGTCAGTCCTCCTCCCTGACTGCTACCGTTCTCTCCCCCCGGCGGCGCGGTCGCGGCCTGGCGATTACCTGGTAGTCGCCAGGCCGGGGCTACGCCACCAGCTAGACCGAGCAATGCCCCAGGGCTACGGCCCACGTTGGGCAGCGTCATCAAGGCTGCGGAGCTGCCCCCGGCATTACAGAAGTAAGGCCGGGAACCTTAACAAACGCATACTTAGAGCTATATGCACCGCAGCGCCGTGAGCACAGCTCACGGCTGCTGCACTTAACCCTGGGTATCCGCATTGGATACCCGGCGACAAACCGGGCGGCTCCCCTGACCTGATGACTAAGCATCCGCAGCTTCGGCTGTGGGTGACGCCCTCCTCTGTCAGGCGCGGAGCAGCCTGATAGTTAGCTGACGCGGTGGGCCCACCCGGATTAACCTGGTGGGCCATTGCCCCATGGCTTCACCCGGTCGTGCGTCCCGTTGGGAATGACCTGATCAGTTCCGGCGACGCACCGCCGGGCTGTTTTTCACCTTGGGCCGCTCTCCCCACCTGCCTGCCTGCCGACTCTGCCCCCATTTCCGGGTTAGGCCGCATCCAATGGGGCGTGAGAGCCGTCCCACTGTTGATCACCGCCGCCAGCTCTGCGGCTATTACCTGCGTACAGCAGCACCCACAGCACTCACTCTGCCGCGCCTGGCGCGGCACTTCCCCTGAGTAGCGCCGGCGTACCGCCGTCTCCCGTTGGTGAGAGCGGCGCACCGCCGCGCGCCCCTGTGTGGTAGCTGCTGTTTTTTGTTTTAAACCGCTACGGGGCGGTTACCCCGACATCCCCCTGGGAACGTGCTACGGCGCTTCCCGGTGGGGAAGCCGGCGCTGCGCCGTAGCTGCGCTCCTGGGTAACACACTTAGGAGATACTTATGTCTTGGAAAGATCGTGAGAACCCGATTAAGGATTCGGACGGGCCTTCGTTCCCGTTCGTCCAGGTCGTCAACAATGGCCAGAACCTCGACCCGCGCGCCAAAAACGGCAAGTTCGCGCTGGTGGCGGACTACGCCGAGGCGTTCGGTGCGGCCCTCGCAGGCAGCGAGATCGCCAACCTCTGCTTCCGCAGCGGCGACGCGACGCCCGTGTTCGTGGCGGACAAGTTGACCTTCGCCCCCGTCGTCACGCGCTTCGCGTGGATCAAAGACGGCAACCGCATCCACGACTACGTGGAGGGCGCGCGTGGCAAGTTGCAGGTCGTCGGCTACTTCAAGGGCGACGACGGCGCTTACCACGGCCCGGCGATGATCACCGCCACCGGCACGAACTCGAAAGAGGTCAGCGACGCCATCAAGGCGCACAAGCAGGCCGTCAACAAGAACACCAAAGGCCAGGCCAGCGGCGCGTACTTCGGGATGCAGTTGCAGATGGGCGAAACCCGCCTGGTGGGCAGTGGTGCCAACCAGAACTACGCCACCCCCATCGCGTTGGTCAAAGACCTGGACCCCGACCGCGACTACGTGGGCGACGCCATTGCTGATGACATCGAGACGCGCTACGAAGAGTTCAAGACCTGGCGCGAAGCCTGGAAGGCCACCAAGGGCGGCCCTAACGGTGACGGCGAAGTGCCCGGCACGGAAGAAGCCGAAGCCGCGCCCGCGCCGGTCGCCAAGCCCGCTGTGTCCGCCCTGCCCGCTGGCCCGGCCATCGTGTCGGCCACCGACCCCTACACCGCGGCGTTGCCGTTCAAGTCCCAGAAGTACCCAGGTGGTACGATTCGGACGTTGTACGACGCCGGCGACGAAGGGGCGCTGAAGGCCACGGTAGACTGGTGCGGCGACAAGCCGGGTCACGCCACCGTTAAAGCGCAGGCCGAGGCCGCGATCAAGGCGTTGCAGGCCGCGAAAGCCGGCAGCAGCGAACCCATTCCGTTCTAATCGGGTAACGACAATTCCAGCGGCGCCCCCCCCGCCAGCGCGTAAGTCACGCGCTGGCGGCGCCGCCAACACTCTACCAGACGGGTTAGGGAAAATACCCGGCTGTTATACCAGCTTGGCTGGCTACGCCTGGCCCGCTCGGTGCAGTACCAAGACTATGCTTCGCGCTGTCCTGCATGGGCTGGCTGCCAGGTTACACAACACCATATATCGCCGCCGGTCCGATACACTGGCCGGCAAAATTGGCTACGGCCATCGTTATAACCAAGAGCCTGGTCAGTGCAAATTGACCAGGCTCTTTTACCATATACCCCTAGGAGGTTATTAATGCCTGAAAAATCTGAACCTAAGTACCAGGTTGGGCAACTGAGCGATCCCGACCCCGCCGATCCCGGCTTTACGGAGTGGGATGCCGCGTTGACGGCGGCCCAAGCCCTGTACGCCCAGATTAACTATAATGTTCTCTATCCCCGTGCCGTCGGCGTGTGGTCTTGGCCCGACGGTGAATGTCTGGCGATCATCTACGACGACACTGTTTTCAAGCCTTGAGGTAATTACTATGTCCAACCCACGTATCACCCTGGAGCAAATCCAGGAATTTATGACCATGCTCACCGGCGGCGATCTGCCGGATGGAATGACGCTGGCCGATCAGCCCGCTTTGACGCCCCGCGCCGCTTTCAGCGTGATCTGGTTCTTGCAAGAGCACCTGCGCGTGCTGCCCGATCACATCGAGCAGTGCTGCGTCTGCGGTGAGTTATTCGACGCTGATTGCGATGGCCACATCGTTGCTGATGACGATGCGGCCGATCCCTGGACTAAAGACCAGGGAATTGATCCGGCGTGGATTGACCGCTACCAAGGCGTAAAGTTTTGCAGCGAAAGCTGCGAACACGCCTTCTGGACTGACCCGGTAGCTTACTGGCAACCGGCCCCCTTGATCACTTTCACGGAGATGACCCGATGAGTACCGCCAACTACTACGAACGCGCGCGCGGCACGGCGGCGTTGGCCGAAGCCCTGCGCGCTGACCCCGAATGGACGGTCTACGATTACCACCCCGATCAATCCGACGCAATGACCGACTACTACGCCCCCGCTCATTGGGAGGGCGTCGCCCGTAACGGCGAGTTCACCCTGGTCGTCAACCGCGACTACGGGTGGAACGGTGAACACCAGGTCAACCACGAAGGGCGCACCGTGCGCCCGACATTCAGCGCCCCCGCCGCGGCTTGCGCCGCCGGTGTGACGTGGTTGGGCAACCCGCCCCGTTACAACTGGCACCTGGAATACCAGGGCCAAATCATCGCCAAAGGCCAGGGGATCGGCAAGGCCGGTGGGTGGAGCGTGGAGGAGCGCGAGCGCGCCCTCGCCCCCATCCTGGAACGCATCCGCGCGACGATGCAGTGTTACCTCACAACCGGCGCTGCCCCGGCCCCCGCTGAAGCGCAGAATCCAGGGAATGCCGCCGGCATCGTCGTGGCCCACAACCAGGAAATGGACGGCGTGGAAATCCGCTTTTCTGCCAAGCCCGCTCCCGACATACTGGCCCGGCTGAAGGCCCACGGCTTCCATTGGTCGGTTCGGCAACACCTCTGGTACGCCCGCTTCAGCGACTCCCGCTGGGCCGTGGCGCAAGCAATGGCTACCGCCTAATTGCATCCTGCGGGATGCAATTTCGCTTTACCCTGGAGGCTCTCAATGGCGACTAATCCCTCAACTACACCCCCGCCCGCCTTTATGGTGCAACTCTGGTGGCCGGGGCGCGACCCGGAAAAGGCGTTCGACTTCCTGTTCGCCGCCACAATGGCTAAAGACCCGGAGTGGCAGGTGCAGTGGCCGGACGACGCGACCTTTCGCCCGCCGCGCAATGGGATGACCTGGGAACAACTCCTGGATTACATCCTCGAGCAAGATTACCAGGTATCGTCCCCCGACATTGTTACGTCCCGCCGCCGGGGTGGCTGGCAGGGACTCTATCGCTTCACCATTTCCCCCTACAAAGGAAAACCCGTATGACTATCACCACTTCCCCCACGACGCGCGTTCTGCGCGCCGTCCGCGCCCAACTCCGGCGGCAAGGCTACCGGGTGTACCGGCGCGGCGATACTATGTACTGGCAGGAGGCGGGCTGCGAATTGTGGCTCGCTGCTCCTGATGACGATTACATCGTGGGCGGCCTGCAATATCGCCCGGTCTCGACGTGCTGCCGGGTATCCACGCACTTCACCTGGGCGCTGGCTGAGTATCAGCAGCGCCGCATCCCGGCTGCCGTGGCCCACACCATGATCGTCAACTTGACCGAAATCTGGAGGCACACCTATGCGCACCTTGACCCGACTGACCCTGCTCAGTATCATTGGCGGCGTCCTGCTCGGTTGCGCCGGCCCGTTGCTGGCCTGGGGGTGGCAGCAGCCACTCCCCGCCGGTATCACGGCGCTCGGCCTGTCATTGGCCGTCGTGCTGGCCTGGGCTGCCGACGGTAAAGTACGTTCTGCGTAGTAAAAATGAGCGACACCCTGCTCTACTACGACACCCAGGGTCGGGGGCTGTTCCTGTCTACCGGCATCGGCGACCGCAATTGGGGCGTGTACTTCAGGAAGCCCAATGGCTGCCTCAAGCGCTTCGGCGCGCCCGCCCTGGCCTTGACCGCCGACCGCGCCGATCTGGAACGGCGCTTACACGCTTACGCCGCCCGCAAAGGCTGGCGCAAAGCCCCATAATCTTAATCCTGCCGGAGAGCCGCGTGGCTGCTCCGGCAACGGAGCCACTACGCGGCTTACCTGGCTATCAACACAGACTACAGCTAGGAGGCTGACAATGTTTGAATTCAATTCACCCACCGCCGCAGAACCGGCGGCGCCGTTTCCCTACGAAATCGCTTGCGCTGTCCATCTCCCCGGCGGAATGACGCTGGATGACCTGGCCCTGCTGGCCGACGTGCGGCGGGAACAAGAGCGCCTGGCGCAACGCGACGCCGAATTGGCCGCGCTGGCCGCCCTGCCAAGAGTGCGGCGCCGCTCGGTAACACCCCTCTGCTACTACCGGAAATACGTGACGCGGCAAGCGCGCCGCCAGCCGTACCACGCGATTTACCGGGCGTTACTCGCGCAACGCCATAGCGATTACTCCGAGTCGCACCCGGATTGGCGGCCCGTGGCTGACTTCCGCGTGCCCTACGATCCGGCCCTGCGTTATGTCCTGGAGATTCACCGCCAGGACGCCCGGCGCGGACGGGTCGTGGTGATCAACACGGTCATCGCGCAGTACACGCGGCCCGCTCCCCGCCCCCGCATCACCGGCTACCCCGGTAGCTGGCGGGCTTGCGTCCGGCACTTCCTGGAAGCCGCGGAGGACTGAGATGGCCGCCACTACCAATCGCAAAGAAATCAAGCACATCATCGCGGCGCTTCAGCGCCGCTACGAGCAATGGCTGAAAGACCTGGAAGCCTGGGGCGAGACGCCGGAACAACCGGAGCCAGCCAGCCTGGGCAGCCGGGTGCAAGACCTGCTCCACAGCCTGGTGGGGCGCGGCGGCGACGCCACGCCGTACACCTGGATGTTGGCGTGTTAAATCAACGTGGGTTAAGCCCTTCTCGGACTACGGTCCCAGTTCAAAAAGAGACCAGGGCCCAAAACGCCACGGTCTCTTTTTTTATGCCCCGCCGCGGTTGCGGCAGCGGCTTTACCAAGTCACTAGCGCAGAAACCGGCGAAAGTGCTATCCGGTAAAACCCCTGCCGGAGCTGCGGCTCCCTCACCCCACGCCCCCGCGCCCGCCGCGCCCGCGTGGGATAACTTCGGCGGATTACTTTATTCAAATCCACATTACCTAGACCAGGAGGATAGCTATGTTTACGCGCTTTATCGAATTAGTTTTTGGCCTATGCGTGGCCCTGTACTTGTTGATTGACCGTTTCGGCATCGCCGGTTGTGTGCGCGCCATGCGCCGCGCCGATCCGCTGCTGCTGCTCGCCGTGAGCGGCGCCGTGATCTTCTTGTGGATGGCGCTGGCCGCGCAGACCTTGGCCCGCTGGCGCAAGGAGCGCGAGCGGAAACGCAAGGAACGGCAGCGCAGCGCGGAACGGCGGCGCAAGGCCGCTGATCACGCCGCGCAGCCGGCCGCCGCCACCGACTCGGCTACGCCCGCGCAGCCGGCCGCCGCTACCCCGGCTACACTCACCACACCAGACCCGGCCACCACGCTGGCCACCCCGGACGATGGAAACGCTGGTCCACGCTTTCTGCGCCGCCACGCCATGCCCGATCTGCTGGATGGCTTGATGCCGGACAGCGCCGACGGCGACGATGACGCCGACTTGGTTCAGGTTGTCGTAGATGCCCCGGTGACTGCTCCGGCCGCCGGGGATGATTACGTGATCTAATTCAATTCAGGAGGAAAACAATGTACTCACCGCATCAACCGCGTCACCGGCAAGATTTGACGGCCTGCGTGCAGACCATCCGCCGCGACCAGGCCGCGCAACGGCGCAACCTGGCTTACCTGGTCATTTTCGTGCTGCTGCTCGTTGCCGCGCTGGAAATGCTGGCGTTTTTCGTCTACGTCGTCCCGTCTTTTGCGGCGCTGGTCAATGTGTTGGCGCTGCTCGTCGCGGCGCTGACCGCCGGCGTCCTGCTGGCGTGGCCTAAGTAATACCTCACTGTTTTTCCCGTAGGGAGATGGCGCGACTCCCTACGGGGAACCACCGTCGCGCCGTCTCTCCGCATCTACATAAACCACAAGGAGAGAAATCAATGCCCGCTTCACTCTTATCCCAGGCCCAGGCTGCGGCCGGGCAACTCGCGTTCATGGCGCAGATCGGCCACGGGATGCGCGACAAGCGCGCCGTGAAGATACTGCACACCGCCCAGGCGATTGCCGCGGGTCACATTACCGATGTCCAAGCCATCGAAGCTACATTGGACGATCTCGGCGCTTTCGTGCTGATGGGCGCGTATTTGGCTCAAAGCGGCACAGTAGACCGCGCGGTAGCCCACGCCGATCAGGTGCGCCGGCAGTTGCGCGGGGTGCTGCAATGAAAAAGCGTCTCAAGATGCACTGGACGTTCCTCGTTCTGTACCTGGTTTTCGCCGCGCTGACCATGTTGGCTTCAATGTGGTTGGTGGCGGCGGGTAGCGGCTCGTTCTGGCTGACCCTGGTAGTCGGCCTGCTATTATGCTTCGTGATACCCACCGGGTTTCGCATCTGCGATCTGTGTGCGTATTACCCGGCAAAGTTGTAAGAAAGGGCCTTACGCATTGTAAGAAAGGGCCTTACGGGGCCTTACGAATTGTAAGATCGGTTTTTTCTTGGCGGGGAGCTGCGTCGTAGCTCCCCCGCCGAGGAGACTATGACGCGGTTCCAGCCTTTCACATTACTTCACAGGAGAAAAGGCAATGGAACTGATTAAGTTTTTGGAAACAGCTTCGGACGCGGAAGTGATGGGGGCCGTCGTTGAATTTGGCGGCTACGCCCTGTTGCTGATCGTGGTCGTTATCATCGGCCTGCTGGTGCTCAACAGCACCGGCCAGGCCCAGGTGTCCAGTCGGCGGTTCTAGCGATGACCGCCGGATTTTTCGTCCTGGCGACCATCCTTCTTACCGTCGGCGTAGCCCTGCGCTATGCCCGGCATGTTCGCCGCCGCCGCACCGACCGCGCCCGGGCGAAACACCAGGCCGCGCGCCGCCGCTGGGCTCGCCAGGTGTATGCCTAACAAAAAATAGTCCAGCTTCCCGGATTCGATCCCCCTGGACAAAAACCCCGCGACGGAGACAGCCAATGCCGCTGCCCGTCCCGGAACACTGGCATTATCTCCGCGACCCTGTTTGTCGCACGGGCTACGGCCCACGTTTTGGCTACGGCCACCGTTTCGCGCTACGGCGCCCGTTTTGAGGGGAATAGCTACCGCTATTCCCCTTACCCTCTTTAGCCGCGGTTGCGGCTTGGGGCTTACCCGGTAGGCCCCAGGCCGGAGCTACGGCTCCCTCACCCCACGCGGTTTCGTCCGCCGCCGCCCGCGTGGGAATGACATTGCGGCGCTACCCTGCTTAGACAAGGAGTAAATTACCTATGAACACCCGCCAACTGTTACACGACAAGGCCCTCACCCATTGGCTGTACTATTACCTCACCCTGCCCGCCCTGGAGACTTACCTGGTCAGCCAGGGCTGGCGCTCCGAGTATCATCCGTACTGCGGCGTCAACGGGCGACACTTCGTCGCGCCGGTGACGGACGCTGACGGCCAACCCCTGGAAACCTGCGTCACCGGGCCAGACGTTGATCTGCCGCGCCAGTTCCGCTATACCGTCGAACTGGCCGTCGCTCTCGCAGACCGCGAACCGCTGGCCGTGCTCCGCGACATCCTCGCGGCGTCACAGCCGGAGTTGCTGGCGCAGCTCGATGCGCTGCTGACCGCCCACCGCCCGGAGTACCTGCAATGACCCGCCGCCCGGCCCGCACCGCGATCCTCTGGCAGGCCGGCGACTGGCGCATCGTCCGCGAGCGTCAGACCCGCTGCGCCGAAGATGACTACACCGACTATCACTGCTGGGAGATCGAACCGGCCTGGCAGGTGGAACGGCGTGAGCCCGGGTTTAGTCCTGGACACTTCGTTTGGATTCCGTTTTGGTACATCACCCGTCACCCCCAGGCGCCCCGCACCGAATGGGGCGAAACCAGCTATCTACGCGGCAACCCGGCAGAACGCCGGCGCATCACCCAGGCGTTCATCCACTTGGGCCAGGAATGGCTGACCCGGCATCCAGCCCTGATCGCCGCCGTGCCCTGGATCATCCGTTGTGGTTCGCTGGATGGGCAAGGCACGCCCTGTCCGTACTTTGACGCTGCCCGGCAAGAGTGTCAGGTGCGGATCAACGCTACGTGTTTTTGGGGTGAGCGCCGCCCGGTAACGCCGGAAACCGAGTGCTTGAACCGCGCCGGAGCAACGCACTTGCTCACCGCTGCCGATAGCCACGGGTGTTCACCCGCGTACTATTGGCAAATCATCCGGGGAGCATCCCGGTGAACCGTCTCCCCCGCCTCATCCTGGTGGGCTGCGGCGCGCGGAAACTGCCGCACGCGGCGCCGGCTAAAGACCTGTACACTGGAAGTCTGTTTCGCGCGGCCCGCGCCTACGCTGAAACCCACGCTGACGCCTGGTACATCCTGTCCGCCAAGTACGGCCTGGTACACCCGGATCACGTCATTGAGCCTTACGATGTGTACCTGCCGCGCTTGAGTGCGGCGGAACGCCAGGCGCTGCTGGCGCAGATCGCGCCGTGTCTGGATAGTCAGGGCTACGAAACCGTGACGCTCCTGGCGAGCGCCGCGTACTGCGACCTGGTGCGCCCGCTGCTGGCAAACCGCCAGGTTGTGGAGCCACTCGCCGGTATGAGTATCGGGCAGCGGAACGCCTGGCTGCGCGCAGCATTGAAAAAGTCATATAAAAAATGACTTTATGACCAAATGACTTTGGGTGACATTCCCGGCCGGAGACCGACTTCCGGCCAGGAAGTCCGGTCTCCGGCTGCTTTTACCCACATTCACCTTCCAAGGAGACCTATCAATGAATACCGCAGCATCTACCCAACCTACCCGCCAGGTCATCAAGCGGGCTTACCCCACCGGCAAGCTCATCCCTCACAGCGCCCTGCGCGTCTGGATGTCTGACACGCAGCGGCAAACCGTCAAGCGGGTTCACGCCCGCCGCAGTCGCGCCTACGCCCGGCAGGAATGCCGGCGCTGGTTGCGCGGGCTGGTGTGAAATGCCTACCTCATTGCGCCCACTCTCCCCCCCTACCTACCCCGAACGACGGGCTGCCCAGCAGGTATGGCGGCTGTTCCAGGCCGGACAGAGTGATAGCCGCCAGTGTGAAGCCTTCTTTGAGGGCATCCCGTACTGCGGCCAAACGTTACGCGCGAGCGCCGTGGTGGCGGCCCTGCTCGGACTCTGGCAAGCGGCGCCGCACACACCGTTACCCGCGCGGGAACAGCGGCTGATCGCGCAGTGGGCGGCAGAATACACCGCCCCGCCAGCGCCAGCCGCCGCTCAGCTCCCCCTCTTTGCGGCACTCGCCGCCCTGCCCTTGACGGTAACGGCGGATTTGCCCGTTGCCACGCCGCCGCTTGACCCAAAGACGCTCACCGCGCCCCGGTCAAGGGGATCCTCCACGAAATCCTCCACAAAATCCTCCAAAACTTCCCCCACCGCGCCAAAAACGAAGAGCGTATCCACCACACCCGCCAGCCGGCTGCAAGGCCTGGCGCAGGCCAATCCAGGCCACATCTTGGTGGTACGTTCCGCCCCGATTGCGCCGCCAGTGACGCCGGCCGTGCCCGTCTACGTAGCTGCCCCGCACACCCGGCCGGTGAACCTCACGGTGTACGCCAATGGGCAAACCGTGATCACCGTCGCCGATTGGGGACTGGAACTGTTTCGGCAGACGGCCACGCACCACAATTACGCCCCCGACGGCAACGCCGTGGTGACTGTAGTGCGTCGCGTGGACGAGCACCAGCCCTGGGACGAGTCCAACGCGCAGCTCGACGACCAGGCTGAGGCGTTTATCGGCGATCTGCCCTACACCGGCTTGCACTGGCACTTCCAGTTTGTGGACTACCCCCTGCCGGAGCAATATACCCCGGCCCGGCCTCTGGTTGTGTCCGAGACCGGTGACGAACCCACCGGCTGGGATCATATCTACACCATTGACTTTGAGGATTCCCGCGCCGATCAACTCGCTGCCGGCGACCTGGTGGATGTCACGGACACGGCCCGCGAGGCCGGCTTCAAAGCTCCCGTCGCCGTTACCCGCGCGTTGTGGGACGTCATCGAGGACATTCCCCCGGCGCACAGCTACCAGTCGGTACGCGGGCGCTTGTGGGATTTGGTCTCAATGGCCTATCTCGCGGCGCGTAAGAATCCCGACGCGGATGTAGTGCATTTCAAGCTGATTATGCACCACGAAAACCGGACGTATCTGGACGTGGCGATGCGCTGCGGCCCCGGCGATGACGCCGCGCCGGTGATCACGTTGCTGCTGGTGGATGAGGAATGATCAAGAAATACCTGGATTTAACCCCGGCTGAACTGCGCGCTTTGCGCCCGCTCTATGTGCCGCCACCCACCGCCGAAGACGTAGCCACCTGGCGCGCCACCCGCGAACCGCCGACCAGTTTCAATGCCGAATATGACTCCGAGACGTGGGGACATATCATCGTGACTCGCCCCGGCCCCCACTGTACCAATCCCCAGGAAATGGCCGTGTGCTGGCACGTCGCGCGCGCACGACCCCGCGATGGCGTCTATGAGTGGCAATCCGAGCATCCTGACGACGACTTTTGCGACCTGGCGACCGCCGCCGACCGGCTGGCGGCGCTGGGCTATGACCCGGCGGCGCTGATAGTCGCAATGTGCTACTATCGGCCCGACCTGGTGCCGGAAAACTTACTCCTGCCGCGACTGGCAAGTACCAAGAAAGGACAAGCACCCTACCTATGAACCTGTACCAAATCTTAACTCAACCAGTGGCCGCCGCAGCGGCGGCCACCCCGGAAATCGGCCCGGCCGACATCCTGGCCGTGACTACCACCGCTGCCGATGGCCGCCCGCGCTGCCCGCGCTGTGGCAAAGGCATTTACCTCGAAGTCGAACGCCGCGACGCCGGCATCATTCCCCACGCCACCCGTGACGACGACCTGGAATTTGATCCCGATGACAGCGACGGCGGCGACGCCACTATCATCAGTGCCTATTGCGCCTGCGGCTGGGCTTACCCCGATGCGCCGGCGGCGTTGTTCGCCACCACCATCGGTTACGCGCCGGTCTTGGCCTGGGAAACCGGCAAAGATTCGCTGCGCGAGATGTTGACCGACGTGGCGTATGCTCAATGGGAGAAAGCCCACCCAGACGCCGCCGCGCAGCACGCCGACACCTACCAGGCGCACGTCACGCCGACGCCGAGCGGCTACCGCGTGACGTTGCTGGCGCTGGAATGGGAAGTGGCAACGCCGGAGAGCACCGTCCCGTCCGTGTGTTTCTATGTCACCCCCGGCGCTGACCCGAATTATCCCCTGGATGTCTGGGAATGTCGGGACGAGGCAGCCACACTGCTCGACCGCAGCAAAGAGGACTGGGGCGTGCTCCGGGAAGATTACCCCGGCATCACCCGCGCCACCCGTGCGGATGATTTCATCGTTGCGCCCGCTGGGCAACGCTATCGCTGCACGGGAGAATGACGCTGCGAAGGATACTGTTATGACAACCGAAATTGATGTCTCAGCTTTGCCCGTCGCGCCTGACAGGCGCTTGCTTTGCCCGCAGTGCGGTGAACCCGTACTGTTGGAGATCACCCGGCATAACTTCACGCCAGGCCGCCGGGGAGCCGCCACGTTTGACGTGGAATATGACGAGCCGCTCGATGGCGATGTCGAGGAATACATCACCGACGCCTATTGTCGGAAGTGCTCATGGTCGTACCGGGACACTGACGAAGAAAACGCAGAGGACACAGACCGGGCAATGTCGTCACTGGCGAATGCTGTGGCTACCCTGACCCAAGCCCTACAAGTGGCCTGGTGGGAACTGGGCGTATTCCCTTATCCCCGCACGCCGGATGACAGCCTAATCGTCGCTGCCGAGTTCCTGGCCCGGAAATTCCGGGTAGGCCAACGCTTGCGCTTCATTGGCGGCGGCTTGAACCTGCGCACGGTGACGATTGCCCCGGACGAACTGGTGGACATCCAGGGGCAAGTCGGCACGGTAGTCGAAACATCGCGCACCCACGCGGTGCGGGTCGCGTTTGATGCCTATCCCGACTGCCCGATCAGTATGTTCGCGGCAGACGCCGAGTTCGAGAGCGTGGCAGACGCGGCGCTGCCGACGCCGGGATCCACCCACACACCCAGCCCCGACTGCCAGGAGTTCATCAACTGGCTGGTGAGCCAGATGGGGCCGGAAGAAACCATGGCCCTGCAAACCTTGTCCCCTGACCCCGCCACCCCCGCGCAAACGGCCTTCGGCCAACTGCTCCGGGCAGACACGCCCCACCGCCGCTTCTTGCAGGCGCTGCTCATTCAACCCGAAAGCTGGACACCCAGGGATTGGGCCGCCATCCGCGCCGAGTTTGCCACCCAGCAACCCAACCCGGAATGTCCGTTCGGCACCCCGACCCGGGTGTGGCGCGAAGAAGAAGATGTTGTCTTTTGGTTCAGCTCCGATGACGACACCTGGCAGTGGCGAGTGTCCCGGGCCACCGGCCGCTTCTGGCTGGTCTGACCGAGGCGCGGTGATGGACAAATACACGATTACACACCATACCGAGGAGACTGCCTGCGACTGGTGCGGAACACCGCTCGACGTTGGCGATACGGCCTGGGAACAGGCTGCCCGCGTGTACTGCTCGCGGCATTGCGCGCAGCAGGCGCTGGCTGAAACTGAGGAAACTGGCGCGGCCTGACCGCGTTTTGGCTACGGCCACCGTTTTAGGGTTAAAGCCAACGCGCTGCGCTTGGCTTTAACCCTGTTTTCACTACCCCACGCCCACTACCTGTACGTCGCCCGATTGCGGGTAGTGACGGCACTGCCGCCGCCGTTACCCGCAGTTTAGCGCCGTGAAACCTGGTCGCTAAACCCGAAGACCCAACACTTAACCTACAGAAAGGACACTACTATGGACGACAACAACGATCATATCCCGGTGTATTTCAGTGACCTCTTCGCCGGTTATGCCGACGAGGACGGGAACATCTACTGCACCTGCGGCCAGCGGATGGTCGTGATGGTGCAGCGTACCTATACCCGCGCCGCCGTGCAGATCACCGGCGACCCCGATCACTGCGTTACGCTGCATACCCAAACGCACGGCCGCCCGGCAATCACCGAGCGCATCACCCAGGTCTATTGCCCGGTCTGCGGCTACCACCCGCAGTTCCCCATCTCCGGGGAAGAACAGCAGTGGATGCAGCAGTGCGCCGGCGAAGCGCGCCGGGACTACAGCGAAACCAACGCTCCTACCCCGCCGCCGGCCCGGTTGTACCGGGCGCTCAACGCCGCTGGCGAAACAGTTGGCCATTGGCTGCGCTACGACCTGACGCCGATCACCGCTGCGCCGGACGGCACGCCGGTGCAGCTCCTGGCGACGCTGCGGCCCATCTACCGGGTCGTGGACACCGATTGGACGGGCCACAATGGCTACGTCAGCGACACACTGAGCTACGCTGAGGCCCGCGCCTGGCGCGATGGCCGCCGCAACCTGGGCATCACCTGCCGGATCGTCACGGACGTGGCCTGGACGTGGCCGTGGGAAGAACCCCCGGCGACTGAATAGGGCGCGCCAATGGACACCCTCTTTGACCTCCCGCCGGCCGTCCCGCGCCCGATCCGCACCCGGATCCCACCGGCATCGCACCGCACCCCTACCGTCCAACAAACCCCGTTATGGATAGCCCGGCCGCCGGCAGCAGTTTCTAGCCGCGTTGCCCCCGGCCCCAGCCGCGCCATAGCAGCCCCGCCCCCTACCCCGGAGGACGTTGCCGGCAGCGTGGCCGCCCTCTTGGGCTTCACTCACGACAGCGAGGGTGCCAGCGCCGGTCAATTCCGGCTATGCCTCTGGACGGCGGTGGAAGCCGCGTTGGAGACCGCCGGTTGGCCGCGCCATACGTGGGACTTCATCCACGAGCGCGACCGCCGGATAGCCGCGATCCAGCACTGCTCCGACTGCCCCGGTGCGAATACTTGCCGCAGTTGGCAACTACGCCAGGCTACCATCGCGGTGCGTAAGGAGTTGCTCCGTCAAGGCCGCGACCCGGAGCAAGCCTGGCCGTTGCGCTGGTTAGTGATCCGCGAACAGTTTCGGCGCTTCCGCCGGCCCTTGCCCCTCTTTGTTCACCCCGACACCTCCGACATCGAGACGGCGCTCCAGGCCGGCGCGACCATCACGGTCAACGGTCTGACGTTTGCGCCCTGGCCGGATGCGCCGGTGTTCCTTGTCACCGGAGGCTAATAAGATGGACAAAGCGGAATTTCAAGAGTTCTGGGATAACTTAAAACGGCAACACGCCCACGAACGGCGGACACCCAACCTGCACGGGTACGCCGCTGGACAAACACTGTCAGACGCGGACCGCGAGGCCCTGGTGGAACTGGGTTGGCTCACGGACGATGGTCTGACTGACGCTGGGCGCGCCTGGTTAACAGACCAGGGCTTACACCTGGAAATCACCGACACGGCCCTGTTTCGGCGGCTACGGCCGGGTTACTGCGCCGACAAGATTATGGCGCATCGCATCCAAGCCCCCGTGGCTTACGCCGGGCGGCTCTGGGTCAACACCGGGGGCTACTTCGATGGTAGCCAGGCTGAATTGCACACTGATGAGGTGGTAACGCCAGAGGTTTTTGTCGGCCAATATCCGGACGAGCCGGTGCGCGGCCGCAAAGAACCCTACTGGGGACCCCACGGCTACTGCGGCTGCCACGTCGCTTACCAGGGCCAGGTTTACGTACTGACCGAGCGCACGCTCAAGGTGCGTCCGGCCTCGGGCGACTCAGCGCAGCCCCCGACTCCCCCTCAGCAGTTGGCGCTGTTCGCGTAATTTGTTCCGCGCCGACAAGTTTTTTGTCGGGTACCGTGAAGCCGCCGGCGACGGTTGCTTCGCTAGTGCTCTCGTTTTAATCCGGAGCAGCTCGCCCGGGCAATTGCACCGTACGCCCCACCGGGAGACACCTGGCTCGCGGCGCCGGGTTGGCAGGCTGTCTCCCCGGCACTTACTTAGCTATTCAACATTCAACTCACGGAGATACCTATGCAACTCGTTAAAAACTCAGAGCGGTTGCAGCCAGAAGGCGACCTGCTCCCGTACACCGATTTCTTTATCGCAGTGACGCCGGACTTTGACCTGGCTAACTTGATGCTCTACTCCCCAGCCGTATACCCGCCGGATCAGGCGGTATGGTGGGAGACCTACGATCCCGTCACCGGTAATGCCGCCGGGCGGACAATGACTGTACCTGAAGCCGCGCGCGGCCTTGCCAACCTCGGGCTCGATCCCCGGCCATTCCTCAAAGCCGCCCACGAACTCGGCTGGCTGGCGCTGACCGATGCCGTGATCCGCGGGGAACTGTACGATATCATCATTGAGGTGCAGACCGACAATAGCCTGCGCGTGGAAGTGCTGATCAACCTCGAGGCGCCGGTGTTCGCCGGCATCCTGTACCCGGAAGGTACGCCGCCAGCCACGGCCGCACCCCCGCCAGCAATGCCGCACACCCCAACCCAGTAGAGACGACCGATGCTTCCTCCGCTCATCGTTTCACTCAGTGGGGGCAAGGATTCTGTCGCCATGCTGCTGCGCCTGGTCTCGCACTATGGCGCGGCCCGCGTCATTGCTCATTACCAGGTGCTTCCCGAGGATTGGCCGGAGACCTTGCCCTACGTGCAACAACTGTGTACCCACCTCGGCGTGCGCCTGGTCGCCCAGCAAATCCTCTACCAGCCGGTGGGGGATAGGTGCAGCGTCAAACGCCTGGACATCCGTGACATTCACACGGCGGCCGACATCGTGCCCCTTGGTACGCCGGGCGTCATCGCCGGCGTTACCGACCTGGCATTTCGCCGCAAATGGCCGCCGAGTCCTGCCATCAGGTATTGCACAAAATATGGAAAAATCGAACTGCTCGACGCCTGGCTCCGGCAACACCGCGCCCAACTCGGCCCGGACATCGTGATCGCCCTGGGCGAGCGCGCCGGCGAAAGCCCGCGCCGCGCCCGCAAGCCGGCCCTCTGGCCGCGCTTACAGTGGGCTGACGGCACTATCGCCTGGAATTGGAAGCCGGTTCACGAGTTGAGCCGCCGCGCCATCTTTCGCACGCTCCACGCGCACGGCATCGCCCCGCACCCGGCCTATGCCGCGCAGGGAATGACGCCCTGGCAGATGTACGACCAGGACACCGAGGGCGGCCCGCGCACCGGCTGTCGTTTCTGCATCTACGCGACGCAGAGCGACGTGTGCCACCAGGCGCAGCGCGCCGAGAACCAAGCGTTGCGGCAATACATCGAATACTTTGAACACACCACCGGCCGGACCTGGTGGATGCAGCGGGCTATGACCGCGCTGTTCGACCCGGAACGGCCGTTCCAGCTACGCCTCATATAAGCTAAACTGCAATGATCTGTGGAAATCTGCAATGATTTGCCGAAATCTGCGACGAAAAGCGGAAATCTGCAATGATTTGGCGAAATCTGTAATGGGCTACGGCCCACGTTTTGAGTGTTAAAGCCAACGATCACGGATCGCTGGCTTTAACACTTTCCCACTGCCGCGCCGCCGCCCGGTTTACAGTTGTTTTTGTCAAGCGAAAAGGGAAACGATTGATGGCCGAAAAGGGAAACGCTTTCCAGGTCAGGTCGTGAGATTGATGGCCGAAAAAGGAAACAGATGCTGCACGAAAAGGGAAACCCTCCTGGGATCATAGGGTAGTCGGGCAGGACTGCCCCGGCGCCGCGGCTGCGGCCAGGACATTACGCTCGTAACGCCCTGGCCAGAGCTACGGCTCCCCCCGGTGTCACCGCGCGCCGCGCCGCCGGGGGCGAAATCACTACGGCGCTACTAATCTTCCCCAGTTAACCTATCAGGAGAAACCTACTATGTCCGAAAACCCTGTACTTCACCCGGCCGTGACCGTGCTGACCGCATTGTTTAACGGCGCGGTTATCCGTGAACCATCCGGGCGGCGCGTCTGCCTGGGCTACGAAGACGCCGGCCGCGGCGCGCCCGTGCTATGTGTCCAGGCCGACCGGGAGCGCCCCGGCCAACCGCCGGACACCGTGCTACTGCCTCTGGACGTAACCGTGACGGATTTCATCGAATGGGCTGCGAAGCTGCCCGCGCCGGTGGACACTGATCCCCTGCACCTCGGCGACTTCGGGCTGGAAGACGCCCGCGCCACCCTCCCCGGCTGGTCTGACGCGCAACTCCTGACCTTGCTGGATGAGAACCGCGACGCGCTGGAAGAACGGCTCGGTGCGAAGTTCCGGGCCTTGCTCCACGAGTTTGCCAATGACTACGCCGCAGCAGCCGCCGAACCCGCGCCTTTTTGAGTTGCCGCGTATCTACGGTCGCTGTTTCGTCTGCGGGGCGCCGCTGCGCGGCCCTGGCTGGACGTTTTACCGCGAGCGGGAGTTCAGCGTCTGTGATCGCTGTAGCGCCTATTCTACGGCCTCACACTTCATCGGGAAGCACGTCGCCTACGTCACCGACGCTGAATTTACCGCGTATCTTGACCGCGGACTGGCCGCGCTGGATACCCGGGACTACCACGTCGCCCGCCGCATCCAGCGCAAATACGCTGTCCGCTTGGCCGCGCTCGCGCGCGGCGACATTCCCCCATCAGGAGTTAACCCTATGTTGAAATTCTACTTTTCCGGCCTGCGGGATACCGCAGATGCCGAGTTGTTGCGGCAGTTGGGCGTGACGCGGGTGCTCGTGGACCCGCACGACCTGCCCAACGCCGCCGCTTTCCCCCACGTCGCGCTGGATTCCGGCGCGTACCGGGCTTTCAAGGCCGGGAAGCCGCTCGACCTGCCGGCGCTGCTCCGCGCGGCCAGCAGCCGGGAGTTTGACATGGTGTTCGCCGACGTGTTCGGCGACGCTGAGTTAAGCTACCAGGTGTATCACACCGTCAAACAGGTGTTGCCCGTCACCGTGCCGGTAGTGCCGGTCTGGCCCTGGGGCAGCGAGTTATGGCAGCTACACCGGCTGTTGGCTGAGTCGCGGATCGTCGGCATCGGCGGCCTTGTGCCGCACCTGCGCCGCGACGAGCCCCTCAGCGACCGCGATACGGTGCTGGCTGAGTTGACCGCCTTGGTAGCGGAATACCCCGGCCGCTTGCACGCTTTCGGCCTGTTTTGGGCGAAAGCGCTGGATACGTTGTGGGAATTGCTCTACTCCGCCGACACCTCGCACTGGCTGGCCGCCCGCCGCAGTACGGCGATGGCGACCTACGTTCACACCGGCACCGGCTATCTCCAGGAAGCCCCCTGGAAAAGCCTGAAACATCCCGATGTCGAAACTGCGGTAGCGGCCAGTGTCGTCGCCCTGCGTGATTTCCGGCCCGTCACCTGGGCGTGTGAGCAGTGTGGCGCGGTCGCGCCCCATCACCAGATGCGCCTGCTCCCCGCCGCGAAACGGAAATGCGAGTGCGGGGGCAGGGTGACGTCCACGAGGTGAGCCATGTCCCTCCTCGCCACCGCCCAAGCCTACCGCGCCGCCGGCCTCTCCGTGATCCCCTGCTACCGCGCGGAGAAAAAACCGGCGCTTTCCGCCTGGAAACATTACCAAACCACCCGCGCCACGTCGCTCCAGATCGCTCGCTGGTTTCTGCCCTGGTCGCGCGCTGACGCCGTGGCTATCATCGGCGGCGCGATCAGCGACCAGCTCGAAGTCATTGACTTCGACTTGCCGGAGTTGTTCCCGCCCTGGTTTGACCAGGTGCAAGCCGCGTATCCGGACCTGGCCTTGCCAGTGGTCCGCACTCAGGGCGGCGGCTATCACGTCTATCTGCGCTGCGCGACCCTCCAGGGCAATCAAAAGCTGGCCTGTGACCCAGCGCGCCCCAACGGCAAACTCACGCTCATTGAGACGCGCGGCGAGGGCGGCTACGTGCTGGCCCCGCCCAGCGCCGGGTATACCCTGCTGCACGGCGATCTGACCGCTGTGCCGACCTTGACGCCGGAGCAACGGGCCACCTTGCTCGACCTGGCGCGCCGCTATGACCGCCAACCAGCGCCGCAACTGCCACGCCCGCGCTTACCGCTCCGTGCCTCACCCCGGGCCGGCAACCGGCCCGGCGACGTGTACAACCGGCGCGGCGATGTCTACGCCGTGTTGTTACACCACGGCTGGAAACTGGCCAAACAGGTGAATGAAGAATCTTACTGGCGCCGCCCCGGCAAACATCTGGGGCACGGCGCGACGTTCAACTATCGGGGCTGCAACCTGTTCTACGTGTTCACCAGCAACGCGCCCCCGTTTGAACCGGAGCAGGGATACAGCCGCTTTGCGGTCTACACCCTGCTCAACTACGGCGGCGATTACGCCGCAGCCGCCCGCGCCTTGCGCGCGGCAGGCTTCACCGCTTGAAGGAGTTCAATGAACTGTCAACTCGCCTATGATCGCCGAGACTCGCGCCCGGTAGAAATCGAACTGGTCAGCGCCGATGGCCGCCTGGTCATTGGCACCGCCCAGCGCGCCGGGGTCACACCGCCCCGCTATGCCCTGCGCTACACCTATCGCGTCAAGCACGGGTATCTCTATAACCCGGGCCGCGACGCCGTGCCGGCAGGGCTGTATGTGCTGGATGCCGGCCAGCTCGTCCCCCTGGACGAGTGGTACGCCACGCACAGCCCGGAACCGCCCCAACCTATCCCTCAAAAACCTACCCGCGCCCGCCAACGCCGGCGCGGGTAGCCGAATCTCAACTAAACAGGAGTTTACCAATGTCTAACAACCAAGCACCCGGCCTGTGGCGGGTGGACACTGAAAATGTCACGGTGGTAGCCGTGACCGGCCCCGCCGTTGACACTGACGCCACTGTTCCCCGCATCCACTTGTACCGCACGCACTTTGAGAGTGAGCGGGGCGCGTGGGATGCGCTGGGCGAACAAGTTACCGCCGCCGTTATCGCCGCCGGCCGTCTCTCCGCTGAAGCGGAAGCCGCGGCCGCCACCACCTCATACGTATTGCCAGAGCGCCGGGCATGGCTCGATGCCGTGCAACGGGATTGGCAATACCTCGCCGCGGCCGCGGCCCGCAACTACGCCCTGTACCAGGAACGCCGCCAGGCCTGGAACCACCAGGTTGACCAGGCATTGGCCGCCGCCGCGCCGAAACCTGAGCCCGCCCCCGCCCCCGCGCCTCAAACCTTCCAGCGCGGCGACGTGGTGGAAGTGACGTTTACCTCCGGCTTCAGTTATCGCGGCATCGTGCGCTCGGTCCGCCACGGAGAAGTCTACGTCCTCACCCGGGGCTCCGGCCACAGCTATAGCCCGGCCGATACCCAACTTACGCTCGTCGAACGCCGTGGTCGGCGCAATGCCGCCACACTGCACGAGTGGGCGCAAGCCTTTGAGTAACTTGACGCACCCTGGCGGCGTTACCCCGCCGCCGGCTGATTTATCTTTTCATTCAAAAATCTAGTTAAACAGGAGAAAAAAACACCATGTTACGCATCACCGAATTTACCCAAGATTCCACCGGCGCGCTGACCGCGCCCCACCTGATCATCACCCTGACCGGCCGCGCACTCGACCTCGGCCCGGTTTCTACCGAACTGTTCGCCGAATTGGACGTGGCCGTAGACGCAGCCAGCGGAGCGTACTACACCGCCGCAGCCGACTGGGCTAATGCCCACGGCGCGGATATCTGCAACGACCTGGCTATCGCGCTGCAAGCTGCTGGCTGTGCCGACGGGGAATACTGCGCCAACGAAGTGCGTTTTACCTGGCGCAGCACGCGGTTCGGGGTGGCCCGTCACGACGCGAGCCTGATGGTGACGTGGGAGTACGCGGCGCCGTTACCCTGGTACTTCCGCTACGAACTGGTGGACTACAGTTTCTCCGGCGCGGCAGTCGCCACCCAAATCCTGGACAATCTCGCGGGGCTGATCGCGGAATACCCGCCGCTGCCCGCTGACCGGCAGCCCACCTACGTTGAAGTTGGCGCCGCCGGCTGGATTTGGCGGCGGCTGGATAGCGGTAGTTCACTCGCCGCGCCGGAAGTCGCAGCCGTCTTCAACACCGGCAAGTACGAGTACGAGCCGGTGCGCGTCCCGGTGCTGGTGCTGGAAATTCTGCGCCAGGCCGAGAAGGGTAAGTATCTGGGGCAGCGGCAGGAACGGATGCGGCGTGAGCCGCAGTTCGCCAAGTGGTATCTGGCCTACGGCCAGGCCCTGCGCGCCCCCGCGCCCGAACCGCCAGCCCCCACCTCGGTCTTTCTGCAATGAGAGGAACAGCCAATGTCTGACCTGACCTTGTACCTCATCAACGTGACGACCCTGGCGCATTTCGGCCAGGAAGTGGAGCCGGGTAACACCGTCCGGCTGCAACTCAGTCAGCGCCGCATGGGTACGAGCGGCAGCCCACTCCGCCGCTGCACCCTGTCCCTGCAAGGCGTCAACGCCCAGGGCCAACTCATGTGGCTGGCGGAGAACGTGGACATCGGGCTATCGCCCGACGGATACACGCCCTGGACAGACCGCGACACGGCGCTGATGGAAATTATGCGCGCGCGCACCTGGGAAACCCTGGTGACGAACTGCCTGACTGACCTGGGCTACACCGTCCGCGCCGGCAACCACGTCATCCCCACCGACTACGAGCCGGTGTACGGGAACTTCGAATGCGTCGCCTGGCGCAAAGGCGATCCCGATACCGACGCGCCGGCCTACACGCTGGTCGCCGTCCCTTTCCCTGACCCCGCGCCCGACCGGCCCACGACCTACCCGGATACCTGCCCCGAATGTGGCGGCAAGGCTTGGGATGTCACTGGGAAACAGGTGTTCCTGATGACCGAGAAGTGGGACGGCGGTGAGCTGGTGGATTTCGACAGTGATGGCGGCCAGTGGATGGGCGCCGTGGTCGCCAAGTGTGTCCAGTGCGGCCACCAGGTGCAGTTCTGGGGCCGCGCTGACCAGACGGAATAAGCCCCGCCCATCACCCGCCCGCCGGGTGATACCGGCGGGCAGACTAAAAACCTGATCCAGTCAAACTACCAGGAGAAAAAAACAATGTTTCGTTTAACCGCTATGACCAAAGACGCCGGGGCCGTCGCCTTGCCCCACCTGATCGCCACCACGCCAGAAGGCTTGGACTTTGATTTGGGGGAAGTCACCACCCTCCGCGAGATTATCGCGGAAATCCACGATCTGGATACGCCCCTGTGGCACACGATCCGGGACTACGCCCAACAAGAAATGGGGACGATTACCGCCACCATCGCCGCCCGCCTCGCCGCCGAACCCGGCTACGAGGACGTAGCAGCCAACCCCGCGAATAGCCATGTGACCTTCCGCTATCAGGGACTGCGCGGCGAGGTGTACTATCAACACCATCCCGCGCAGATGGCCTTCACCCTGGCGGGCATCCACTACGCCGAGATTTCGTTGACCGCGCAGCGGTATGACGGCGCGGCTATCGCCGAAACGGTGATCACCACGCTGGCTGCAATGCCCACCTACCCGGAGGCGACCGAGGAGGAACTGACACCGACGGCGCACGAAAAGAAGGCTGCGGGCGCGATCATCAAGCTGCTCCGCAGCAGCAATGAGTTGGGCGATCCGCACCTCGCCGCCATCTTCGCCAGCGCCCTGTATATGGGTAAGCCCATTCGGGTAACCGCGTTGGTCATCGAGCTGCTGCGCCGCTGGCTGCCGGATGTCGGCGTGATCCGTAAGGATTTGCGCCACGCCACGCACAATCGGCAAAGCACCCGGACCGGCAAGTTGTTTATGCAGTGGTTCGTGGCCTACGGGCAGTTCGTCGCGCCTGTGTCTAGCTCGGAGGAACTGCCGGCGGCGCTGACCTCAGTGTTCCTCAATGCGGAGGCCGGCAATGAATCTGCCTAACCCCGCTACGACTGCCGAATTGCTTCACTGGCTGGCGGCTCACACGGGTACGCCAGTGGTAGAAGCTCATTACTTCCCCCGTCCCGGCCTGCGCTGCACGCACTACCTCGCCGTCGCCGACTGGCAGATTTGCGACGAGGGGATTGACAGCGCACAACGCCTGCTGTCATTCGCCGAGTTTCAAGCGGCCTACCCGCACGTCCGTTGGGAGATTGACGCGGTGGACGGCGATCCCGTCCCGAACTGCTCCGAGCCAATGACCACCGCTATCCAGCCCGGCGAGACCGTCAGCATCTATACCCTGCAACTGGCGATGGCCGGCGACACCCGCGACAGACTGGAGAACGCCCGGCACGCCGACGAAATCGCCGAGACGCTGCGGGAGTGGCAGTATGCCGCCGATGTCGCCTTGCGCGACTGGCGGCATATCAACCCGCCCGTGGTAGTGACCGCCGATGTCACCGCCGCGACCATCGCGGAAGGCGAAATCTTTCCCGAAACCAACGTCACCTTCCGGCCCGCCGCCAGCATCTTCACTGACCCCGCCCAGGCAATGGCTCGCGCCCAGCGCACCGTTCCCCCGCTGATCCTCTGGTGCAAACAGTGTGATACGGTGAGCCTGGCGATGACCGCGCCGTGCTGTGACGAACGCGGCTACGCCTGCCCGGAGTGTGGCAGCGATGCCGACTCCGTGCGCGTGTACACCGTGGCCGAGGCCCAGCAGTTAAGCGCGGAGGGCAGTTCCCGGCTGGCGGCGCGCTTCGCGCCGGTGTTGGCACAACTGCCAACCAATGACCCGCCGGCGACGGACTCTACTCCGGAATCCACCTCGGATTACGTCGTCATCTTTCTGGACGGCGGCGTGATCACGGATTGGCAATATCTGTCCGCTGCCGAGGCGCAACTGGCGCTGGTGGACTGGACGGATAATGACACCGAAAAACGGAGCGGCCCCTGGGATCATTGCCTGGTCTATAGCGCCGAGTCTGATTCTGGCGACCGCGAAGCCTGGGCCTTCCCCCTGGACTACGCCCGACAACCAGCCGCGTATGCCGAGGGGGACGGCAAAGCCGCGCCGGCCGTCGTTACGCTAATCCCACCAGAACTCGCGGCCCGTATCGCCCAGCTTTGGGGGGGAGAACTGCCCGCTACCGCTACTAAGTGGCGGAGGTGGATCATATCCAGTCTCAAAACGTTGCTGGATCGTGGGGATATTGAACCGTTCCCGGAGCACGCGGCGCTGCTGCAAGCGGCATTGTATGCCGCCTGGCAATTGGGGCAGTTGCCCGGTAACGCTCCGGTCAACCCCGAAACTTCCGCCGCCGTGATAAACGCGGTGAATGACGTTCCTCTTATCCCTGCGGACTTCGACGTAATGACGGTGTTGGCGCTGCGCCCCGACTGGGACGCCGCCACTGCCGCCCGCTTTCTGGCAGACAAAGCCCGCGACCTGGCCGCCGGCCGGGAAGCGGCACTTACAGAGTTACTCACCAACGAGCTTAACCAGTGGGAAGCCCACCAGGGTTAAGCGCAGCACGGGCTACGGCCCACTTTTTGGCTACGGCCAACGTTTTAAGCCGGGTGAGCGGTTACAGCCGCTCACCCGGTTTCCCTCTTTTTTCCTCTCGATCTGCGCTTACGGCGCTGCGGTGCATATATAGCTCGCTCATCCCTGCCGGAGGTATGTGACGCGGCCCTCCCCAGGGAACTTTGCCGCGTCATGCCTCTGGCTTAATCCTCGGAGGTACTCTATGACTCCTCAAGATGCGTTGAGCGTCGCCCTGCGCGACGCCGCGCATTACACTGTCAATCACTTCAACGACGGGCGCTATGAAGTGCGCCCGGTCAGCCTTTACGGCCCGCACTATACCGTGCATTTCGCGGCCGGGTGGGGCCGTTGCTCCTGCTGGAAGGATAGTGCCCTCACTATCTGTCCGCATATCCTGCTGGTGATCCTGGCCGAATGGCCGGATGAACTCCAACGATACCTAAACCAGCTCCCGCAGTATCCACAACCCCAACTACCCCCGCTCGGCGCGGTGCTACTGACCCACAGCACCGGCAACTACACCTACACCCACGTCGCCCTCGCGCCTGCGAGTGTGACGCCGGTGCAGCCGTGTGGCTTGTGCTATGGGCGTATTTTCCATACTCACCCCCTTACCACCCTGACCGACGCCGCCGGACGGCCCCAGCCGCGCGCGCTAGACGACTGGGCGTGTGTGCGTTGCGCCCCGCCCTTGCCGGAAAGCCACGTCGCGCTGTACCAGGTGCCGCCCGATTGGCCGGCCCGGCTCATCGCCGCCCGCCAGCCCGCGCCACCGCCGCCGCCCGCGCCGCCGGTCAGTTCACCACCTACTACAAGGAAAGCCAATGTACCAACCTCTCGAAGAAAAACTCCAACATCAGTTCCGCAACTCGGCGCTCCTCAACTGCGCTTTGGCGCTTAGCACCCAGGGCAGCCTGAAGCTGGCGCTCCTGGGTGACGCGCTGCTGCCAACCGCGCTGTACGAGCGGTACCTGGCCGAGTACACCACGGCGCAACTCTCCCAACTGCGCGCCGCCGTGTGTTCGCGCCAGGTACAGGCCGAGATCATCCAGGGCTGGGCCCTGGATTTGACGCTGACGACCAACACCGGCAGTCAACTGTTTGAAGCGTTGATCGGCGCGGTGTTCACCGACATGCGCCACAACTACGCCTACACGGCGCAGCTCGCGCTGACGCATCTGGGCGCGCCGGTCGCCGCCGAAATCGCGGCGCATCCGAGTATCTACAATCCCGCGCCGAGCAAACAGTTAGTGCTCATCGCACCGCCGGCGCATAAAGCGCCGACGACCGGCCGCCAAACCCGGCACGCGCCGGAACAGCATTGGTCGCAGAAAGCCATTGCTATCACCTGGGCCGAGCATCACGCCCAACAAGCGGGCCGCCGCTACTACGTGTATCGCGCTGGCGGCCAATTCAGCGTTGCCGACATGGAAACGCGCCTCGCCCAGCACATCGGCGATGACGCGGTAGTTTACACTGCTACGCCGGTGTGAGTTTAGTTTACAGGAGAAAGCCTATGTCCTACTTCGTCGCTACCGCTACCCGGCCTGTGGCCTGTACGCCGGTGACTATCGCCGGCGACATCGCCACGGTGCAAACGCCGGCCGGTGCGGTCAACGTGCCGCGTACCCTGCTCCGGGAAACCGGCGCACCGACCGACGTACCCTACGGCGCGCTGCTGCGCGACACCCTCGCCGCGCTGCGCGCTGACCGGGAACATATCGCCCGGGTGCAAACCGTGTTGCTGCCCCGCACCCTGACCGAGAACCCGCCGGAAATCCGCTATCAGTTGACCGGCCCCGGTTTTCCGGCCTGCTTCAGCCTGCTCATCACCAGCGCCGGCCGCGTGCAGCTCTGCGCCCTGGCCGCGTACCAGAACGCCGATGTGTTTTTGGTGGACTGGAACGCGGACGAAATGACGGCGGAAAAGCTGCACCAGCTCGCCCTGGCCGCGCCGGAGTATTACCGGCGTCACGGGCCGCGTTAAGCCTACTGCCACCATTCACCGCCAGTCAAATGGCAAAGTCTTCTTTGCCCAGGGGGTGAGTGGTGGCAGCCCAGCAACCTCAAAAAGGATCAACGGATGTCTATCCAACCTGCAACCCAACACTTCAACGTATACACGGGCTATGCGGACACCGCAGCGATCTACCAGGCGTTGGCCGAGATTGCCAACTGCTGGGAACGCTGCGGCATCACCCGTGTGCGCGTGTTTCACGCCGGCATCACCAATGTTTACGTCACGGTCATTGCCCGCGAGTGGTATCACCCCTCATACGCCAATGACCCTGACTGGCAAGGCGATGCCCAAGACCCGCTGGAACAACATCAACTGCAATGCCGAACCCTGAGCCGCCCGCCCCACCCCGAATACACCTGGCGCGGCCAGTGGCGGCAATTCACCACGTCGGACGAGCTGCACAGCTACGCCGCCGCCCGCCTGGAACGGCTCGCGGCATTGCACGGCGCATCCGCTGCGTAAACCTGAAAGGAAATCCCAATGAACCCCCAACTCAGCCGCGAATTAGCCTACGACGACTGGCTGGCCGACCTGGCCGCCGCATACCCCGGCTGTGAGGTGCTCCCTACCCACTACGGCGCGGAAATCCGCGACGCTGACGGGTACGTGATCGCCGAGCCGGACTACGACGGGAACGAGCCCGACGAGGCGGCGTTCCACTACTAAACCGAGGCAACTACTATGGACATCTATCACAGCACCGTGCTACCCACCGTGCGCGCCTACTCCGACCTGGAGAAACGCGCCGCGCAGTGGGCCGACGCTCAGCCCGTGGTCTGGGACATCGTGACTCAGACCCAATCCGCCGTGTTCGGACGCGGCGGCGCACTGCATCACGATTTGGGTATAGCCCGGCATACGAGCGACAGCACCAGCGCACTCAGGCGCGCCGTCGCCGTGTATAGCGAGGCGCACGCCAAGTATGGGCATCCGCTCTGGCCCTGGCGGCTGGATTTCACCCTGACCCACTACCGCGACCCTGGCTTTGCTACGGCGCGGTTTTATACCCGGGACTATCAGCCGCAATCCTACCGCTGCTGCTTGGAACTGGACTACACTCCGGCCACGCTGGCCGAGGTGGCCGCCCAGTTCAGGCAGTGGGCGCAGGATTATCGCCCCTACGTCGTGGCGCTTGGACTGGTAGGAACCGAGGCTGGGTGGCTCTGGGAATGGACTGAGGGCGCTGCCCTCGCCCGGTGGCGCTGGGTGGCCGGCACCCATGAGTTGGAGGCGCTCGATGCCACAGCTCGCCTTTGACTTCACGGTCCCCACCCCGCCCCCGGCTATTACCCGCCGCAACCCGGCCATTACACTGCTGCCGCCGCCGGTAACCTTGACCGCCCTTACGCCGCCGGCGCAACCAGGCAAACTCTACCATAGTCCGCACCGCCCGGACATCCGGGCGGGAGGCCACGGGTATCCCGCCGAACTGGATACCGCCATCCTGCGCTGGGCCGACGCCCATCCCGTGGTGTGGCACATCGTCGCTCACCGTAAGTCCCAGGTCTACGGCCTGGGCAGCAGCACGCACATCGGCTGGGCGCAACGCGATCCCAGCCCGGAGGCAGTGCTGGAACGGGTCTACACCATGTATCAGATCGCCATTGCGCCGCACTGCTACCCCGACCTCTGGCGCTGGCGACTCAACTTTACGCTGTCCCATTACCACGAACCTGGCTTCACCGGCGCGACGTTCCGCACAGTGGAGGCCGACGGTCATACGCACGGCATTCTGATAATGGATTACACCCCGGCCACCCTGGAAGAGGTGGCCCGGCATTTCGCGGCTTGGGCAACTCCCGCCGCGTATGTCACCGTGACTCACAAGAAACTAATCGCCCGCTGGGCCTGGAATGACCTGCGCGGCTAACCCTATTCCACGAAACTACACAGGAGAAAAATTACTATGTTAACCTTCTTAGTCGAACCTTTGGCGACGGCGTTGCACGCCGTCCAGGCCCCCCTGCGCGGCACGCTGTTCACCGGCGCGCGCTGGCAATATGGCGGCGATCTGGCCTTGCAACTGACCGGCAACAATATGGAGACGGCCATCAGCCTGACCGTGATGCCGACCGCGCCCGACATGGATATGCCGTTGGACATCGTCGTGCCGCCCCTCTGCGCCGAATGGCTGGCTACGTTGCCCGCCGGCGAGACGGTCACGCTGGCCTTTGACGCCACGACGCAGCGCCTCACGGCGCAAGTCGCCGGCGATACGGCCACCTTCGCGTGTCGGCCCGGCGCGGATTACCCCGCACTGCCGGATGTCGGCGGCGACGCTCTCGTCCTGGACAGCGCCCAGTTGCGCGCGGCGCTTAACGCCGTGTTACCGGCGGCCAGCACGGATCCGGCCCAGTACATCCTCGCCGGCGTGTATTTCTGCGCCGACGGCACTACCCTGACCCTGGCCGCCGCCAATGGCTACCGCCTGGCGGAATACCAGCTCCCCCTGTCGGCGCCCGTGACTGAGGCGCAGACCCTCATCCTGCCCGCCGCCAGTCTGAAAGAGCTGGTGAAGCTGCTGCCCAAAACCGACCAGGAAGAAGTCGCCCTGGTCTGGAACAGCGCCCAGGCGCAATTCGCCTGGGATACGACCGTGCTGTGTGCGCGGCGTATTGACGGCAACTACCCCGCTTACCAGCGGGTCATCGCCGCCGCCCGCGACGCGGCGCTCAACAGCGCCACCGTCAACCGCGCGGCGTTGGAAAAAGCCATCAAATGCGCCGAGGTCTTCGCCCGCGAGAATGCCAAAATTCTGCAACTGACGCTGACCGGGACGGACATCCGCGTGCGCGCCGAAGGCGCGGGGATCGGCGACGGGGCCACGACCTTGCCCCTGACCGCCCCGGCCCCCGCACACGAGTTCTTCGTCAACGCCCAGTTCTGCGCCGACGGCGTGAAGGCCATCACCGGCGACACGGTGACGCTGCACTACGCCGCCGACGCGCATCAGGCCGTGTACCTGACCGGCGACGCCATGCCGTACCTCTACCTGGTGATGCCGATGCAGGTGAACCAGTAACCGGAGGGCGGCGATGAAGCTCACCAAGCCCCAACAGAAAAACAACGCCCGCGTCTACGCCTGGCTACGCGGGGAGCCGTTCGCGGAAAACAGCCGCGATAAGCGCCCCAAAGTGCCGGAGCTAGACGCGGCGCAAGTGTTGAGCGCCTACACCCCGCAATACGCCAAAGATTACGGGGCCTTCTTCACCCCGCCCGATATGGCGCGGACGGCCCTGGCAATGCTGGCTATCCCCGATGACCCGGCCATCCGCGTGCTCGAACCTGCGGCCGGCATCGGCGGCCTCGTCTACTGGCTGCGCCGGCTTTTGCCGCGAGTCCGGGTGGACGCCTGCGAGTTGGTGCAGGAGTTTCACGCCATCGGGCAAAAGCTATTCCCGGAGGTTAACTGGCTGGGACGCGACGCCTGGGATCACCTGGCCGCTATCGAAGGCCAGTATGATTTCGTCGTCGCCAACCCGCCGTATGGCTTGACCTGCGGGCTACACGACGCCCGGAGTCGCAGTCTGTCCGGCGCAAAGCGCGGCGAACACCTGTTCCTCGAACTGGCGTTGCGCGCTCTCAAGCCGGACGGCCAGGCGCTGATCATCGCCCCGGAGAACCTCATCGTCGGCCTGCCCAAAGGGGCGGCCAAGTTCTTCGCAGCGCACGGCGCTGCCGAGACACAGCTTCCCCTGCCGGGTAAGTTTGCCTTGACCAATATCGCGGTGTGGGCCTTCGTCATCCGGCGGATTGCGCCGGCGGCGGACTACACGCCGCAGCCCTGCCCACAAATCACGGCTCTGTACCGGGAATGGCGGCGGGCTTGCGGGGAAACGCACACCAGCCGCACCGATGACACGACCGCCGCGGCGCTGCTCGTGGGTGGCCGCAACGCGACCGCCGGCAGCGAATTCCGGCGCTACTGCCGGATCGCCGTCGCCGCGCGCGCCAGCGAAGAAGCCGACCAGACCGAGCGGATTCAGGCCCGGTATCTGGCCGGGAGCGATCCACAGCCGGACAACTTCCCCTACGTCCTGGACGGCCTGCCCTGGTATCGCTGGCTGACGGAACGGGCGGAGCCGCCCGCGCCGGTCAGTAACGCTACCCTCGCCGTAGCCACGGCCCCAACGACACCGCCTATGGCAGAAACCCCGGCTTCGTCGCCGAATGCCGACGACGACTTGGGGGAGATCGAGTTTAGCACCCGCGCCTACCTCGCCGATCTGTTTCGAGATTGGCAGCGCTGCGTCAATGATTGCCCTCCTACGCAAGCCGCTTTCGCGTGGCGACTGATGACTGGCCAATGCCGGGCAGCGGAAGGCGCGGAATTTCGGCGCTACTGTCGGATCGCGGTGAGTACGTACCTCACCCAAGGCGAGACGCCGCAAAGTAAGGCAATGGTCAATCTGGCCTACGACCGGGGGAGCGGGCAAGACCCACGCTTCCCCGATACTGGCGGCAGTATCCCCTGGCATCGCTATCTCAGCGAGCCACAGTCAGACGCCGTGATACCCCCGGCTACCCCTACCCCGCCGGCCCTCGCCGACGCCTGGATTCAAACGCCGCTGTGGGAACTGCCGGGCCTCACCGTCCGCAGTTTTCCGCGCGCTCCCCGCCGCCAGGCGCGGTTGGCACTATGATCGCGCCCTGGGACGGCGGCACCGATTGGGAGGCCACGCTCTACGAAGTCCTGACCTGGGTGGAGGCATACCCGGGCTACTGGACGGCGGCGCTGTGCCGCCTGATCAACGGACTAACCGCGCCCTGGCAGGAGTTGCCGCCGCCGACGCCGCAGTGGTATCCTGACTACGCCCCGCCCACTGCGGCGACCAAGGCGCACGTCAACCGGCAGGTGATGTACTGCGGCTTGTGCCGCGACTACAGCGGACTGCGTAAGCGAAAACGCGCCGCGCAACTGCCGCCGCCGCTCCCCGGTCTGGAAGCCCACGCGGCGTACTTGTTGCACGCACCCTGTGGCCCCATCGGCCTCAAAACGTTGCAACGCGCGCTGCGGCAACTCGAGTTGGACATCGTGGCGGTGCGCGGCATTCCTCACGAGCTCATCCCCGACCCTCGGAATCACCGGGGCTGGGACTACGCCACCTGCTGGTGGCCCAACGACTAACTCACCTGGAGAAAAACAATGGAACCTGAAAAACCCGACCGCTACACGGTATTGACCGTGAATAGCGCGTCTTTAATCACTGCGATCGCGGCGGCCACTACCCTGGGACTGACCTGGTTTGCCCAGTGCGCCCCGTATGACAAGACCCTGGTCCTGCTCTATATCTTCTTTGACCAGGCTGGACTGGCGGCCTACCTCGCCAACCAGTACACCGCGGTCACCGACCAAATCCGCGCCTGGCTGTTTGAGTACTACGACCAGGCCGCTACCGCTGAGGACACGCTGGCCCGCATCCGGGACGCGCTGCAATGAACGATCAACAACAACCCGATCTCACCCTGCACCGCCCGCAAACGCTGGACGCCGTGATCGGCCAGGAAGCGGTCAAGGCGAACCTGCGCATCCTCATCGAGGCCGCGCAGCGCCGCAGTGAGCCGCTGCCCCACCTGCTGTTCTACGGGCCGCCCGGCACGGGCAAGACCACCCTCGCGCAGGTCTGCGCGCGGGCCATGAACGCGCCGCTGAAGATCATCAGCGCGCCCACCCTGGAAAAGGCCGGCGACCTGGCCGCCATCTTGACCAACCTCGCCGGCGGCGACGTGCTGTTCGTGGACGAGATCCACCGGCTGGCCGTCACCGTCGCCGAAGTGCTGTATCCGGCGCTCGAAGATTTCGCGCTGGACATCATCATCGGTTCCGGCCCAGGGGCGCGCACCGTGCGCCTGCCCCTGCCACGCTTCACCCTGATCGGCGCGACGACCCGGCTGGCGTTACTGCCACAGCCGTTACAGGATCGCTTCGGCGGGCTGTTCCAACTGGAGCTGTACTCCGAGGCCGAACTGACGACCATCATCGCCAATGCGGCGACGCAGTTGGACATCGCCTACGACCTGGAAGGGTTGGCGGAGATCGCCCGCTGTAGTCGCGGCACGCCCCGGCTGGCGCTGCGCTACTTCCAGCGCGCGCGCGACTATGCCGAAGTGCAGGCCGATGGCGTGCTGACGCGGGACACCGCGGGCGCGGCCCTCGATCTGCTCGGCATTGACGCCAACGGCCTGACCAAACAAGACCGCCAGATGTTGACCACGCTGATCCAGACCTTCGCCGGTCGCCCGGTGGGCTTGAGTACTCTGGCCGCTGCGCTCGACGAAGCGGAGGACACGCTGGAAACCACAGTCGAGCCGTACCTGCTGCGCTGCGGCCTCCTCGAACGCACGCCGCGTGGCCGAGTGGCGACACCGGCGGCCCGCGCCTGGTTGGGCTGCGGAGGCTGACGATGGATACCTACTACTGCGCCCGCTGCGGCGCAATGCTGGTCTGGGACGTGAACGGGTGGCAGCCGTGTTGCGCTCATCAGGAGCCGGTGCGCGCCCCCGTGCATTACCAGACGGGTGACCCGTGGGAACCGCCCGCGTGCGGCGTACCTACCTGGTGGAATGCCACTCCGCATCTTGACCGGGTGGATTGCCCGGCCTGCCGCTGGCGCCTAGATCATCCTGGCGCAACGCCGCCGGCTACCGCGCCGTTCACCTACGCCGACGTGCTCAACGTCTGGCGTTGCGGACGGGTGCCGTTGTTTGACGCTGAGACGGGCGCTTCGCTGCCCCCGGAACAGCGTGGGCAACGGAAAGCCGCGCTGCTGGCCGCCGGGTTGGTCTGCGCGACGGACACCGGCCTGCGACTGACCCGGAAAGGTACGCGGTATCTGAAGACCGGCGGGTAGCGATGGACGAGTTCACCGCCAACCTGCTGGAACCGGCCTATACCCATGCCCTGAAATGGGAAAAACGCCGGGATAAACACCCGGTCACGACAATGGAGTTGGCCTATGCCCTGGATTGGGCGTGGGCGCAACTGCGCAATGCCTGGGTCACCCGGGAAGCCGAGGCGATCCAGGCGCGGATTCCGGCCTACTACCTGGCCCGCAGTGTGGATTTGCTGTGGGACTGGGTAGTACGAGAACGCGAGCTCACCGACTGGGAGCCGCCGGATGACGCGGCTCAGTATCCGGGCTGGGTAGCCTGGGCAATGGCGGCGATCCGCTGGCAGCGCGCCTTGGCGGCCGGACAATTCCCCGATCTGAACTATACCCAGGCCGAACTTACCCCCTGGCTCGCCGCGCGGATAAACCCGACGCGGCAACTTAGCCTATTCTAACGCCGCCTGGGCCGGGCCGCCGGACCCGCCCAGCGCGTACCTCCCCTAACTCCGGCTTAATACTTTCCCCGGGAGCGCCGCCGCCGCGTTCCCCCAGGGGAACTGCCGGCGGCGCTGCTCCTGGTTAATCACACAGGAGTTTACCAATGAATACCGACAATGCCGTGTTACTGCATACCAGCGACTGCGACGCCCGGGTACTGACCGTGGCGCAAACCTACCTGAGCGACAGCCGCCGGCTGCCGAACCTGGTCACCTCCGGCTACGCCCCGATCCCCGGCCTGCCGGCGCATCGCCCCGAATGGGGACGTCCCGACCGGCTGTACAACGCCGACCAGGTCGTGCGCCTGGACTACGACGACTGGGATATGAAACGGGCTTTAGACGTTTTCGCGGGCAACGTGCAGAGCTGCGCCTTTGCCCGCAGCGCCGTGCCAGAACCCGTCATCCCCGAACTGGGCACAGTGCTCTACGACCCGCTCAAGCGGCAGGTGGCCGTCTATACCGGCGCCCATCCCAACGGCTTGCCGCCAGTGTGGGAAGGCTCCGCGCCGACCACGGAACGGGTAGAGTATGGCGCTATGTTGCGCCACGTCCGCCAGCAACTGGTGACGGCGGAGATCGCCGTGTTCCCCACGACGGTCTACGCGCCGGCGCTGGCACATCCCTGGTGGAATGCCGCCGCTGGCGAAATGCACCCCACCTACATCAGCAATCTGGACGCCCGCGTGCCGGTCGTCGGCTATGCCTACACCGGGCAGTACGAACTCGTCTACCTCTCCCTCGTCGGCCACAAGACTGCCTGCCGCTCCATCTGGGGCAGTCTGAACACCCACAACAAACGCACCCTCTGGTTGGGCGAGCGCCGCCAGGTCACCAGCACGCATCAATACGCCTCGGCCGTCTCCACCCCCATTGATCCGGACACCGGCCTGATCCGCCTGCAAATGGCGGACAAGCGGTGCGTGGCGGCGGCTGGCGACGCAGAAGTGTTCTTGCTCGTCCCGCACGGGTGGGACGAGGCCGCGACGGCCCGCGCCTTCGCGGTGCGGCTCAATGCCTTGCTGCCCTGGGGGTTCAACCTCGACTGGGGCGCGCAGTTGCTCCAGGCCGGCCAGGATAACAACCTGGTAGCGGAGTTGACGGTGGGCGGCGATCTCGCCGCCGGCTACATCATCCGCGCCGAGGGCTGGCTCGATCTGTTTAACTCGCTAATGGCCGCCAAGGTCTTGGCGTAACTCAATTCAACTATTCCCGGTGGGCAGCGCAGGTAGCTCCCCGCCGGGGAGACTGCGCTGGCCGCCGTAACTACATCTTATCAGCTACGGAGGCTTGTTTACTATGGCTAGGTTAGCCAACTCAGAAAAAATGGGGTTCTTTGCGACCCCACCGAATGTCGTCGAACTGCTGGCCCGGTGGATTGCCGCGCCCGTTACCCGGAATACCGACACCGGCAAAGAAACCGTCTCCCCCTACCGTGTCTTCGACCCGTGCGCGGGCGAGGGCGCGGCCTTACACCAGGTCGCTACGCTGCTCGGCGGCGAAGTGACCACCTGGGGCGTCGAACTCAGCCCGAACCGCGCCGAGAAAGCGACGGCGGTGCTGGACAAGGTGCTCAACACGGCCTTCCAGTCTGTGCGCATCAGCCACGAGGCGGCGGCACTCCTGTACTTGAATCCCCCCTACGACAATGACCTCGACTCCGCCGAGAAGCGGCTGGAAATCGAGTTCCTGCGCCTCAGCGTGCCGACGTTGGCCTACGACGGCGTGATGATCCTCATCATCCCGCAGCCGGTGCTGCGCTTCGCGGACATGGCGCGGCTGCTGGCCGGGCATTTCACCGACATCGTGATCCGCCGTTTTCCTGACGGCGATTACGAAATCTTCAAACAGGTCGTCGTCTTCGCGCGCCGCCGGCGTTACCAGACGCCCACCACGGAGCGCGTTGCAGAAATCCGGCAATGGGCCGACGCGGAACTCAGCCCGCTCGGCGCGCTGCCGGATGACCCGCAGTGGCCGCAGATGTTGCCCCCGGCGAAGGCCAGTAGCGTCCGCTTCTATCGCAACGACATTTCCGATGTCGAAGCGGTGGCGATGGCCTACCGCCAACCGTGGGACAACGCCCTGCTCGCCGCCATCAGCGCGGCGCCGGCGCAGGAGTTCATCCCGCCAATGCCCTTGAAGAAAGGGCACATCGCGATGTTGATGTCCAGCGGCTTGCTGGGCACGCTGCGTATCACGATGGACGGCGAACCGGCCTTCGTCAAAGGCCGCGTGGTTAAACGCCAGGTCGAGACCATCGAAGAGACCGACAGCGGTGAGAAGTGCCACGTCATGCGCGACAAGTTCGTGACTTCGGTGGGTATCCTGGGGTCAGACGGCGTGCGCCTGATCCAGGACGACGTGCCGGCCTTGACCGCGTTTATGGAGACCTACGGTGGCCAGGTGGCGAATGAGGTCGTCAAACGCCCGCCGCGCTATGACCTGAAACCCACGGCGGCGGAGTGGGCGCACATGGGCACGCTCGGCAAAAACCGGAAGCCCTTGCCAGGGCAGACCGAAGCCGGGCTGTTGCCGGTCCAGAAGCACATCGCCATTGCGATGACGCGCACGTTGCGTAGCACGCCTTCAGTTTTAGTGCAAGGCGAAATGGGTATTGGCAAGACGACGGTCGGCGCGGCCATCGTAGATGCGCTGAACGCCTACCCGGCCATTGTCCTCTGCCCGCCGCAACTCGTGCATAAGTGGGCGCGGGAACTGGCCCAGGTCATTCCCGAGGTGCAGGTGCGCGAGTTGCTGCGCTTTGGCAGTACGCCGGATGGCGATGTGAACGACGCGCGCCAGTTCGTCGCGGATTGGCGCGCCGGGCGACTCGGCAGTAAAGCCGTCGCTGTCATCAGCGAGACCACCGCGAAACTCGGCTCTGGTTGGCAAGCCCGCGCGGCGACGCGCTATGGCTTGCCCAAAGTGAGCCAGGTGCGGCCGCGTGATCCTGACCTGGCGGAGGCCTGGGACGACGCCCGCGAGCGCCGCGCGGCGTTTGCGGCGGCCGCCCAGGACTACCGCACGGCCCGCGAAACGTTGGCCGAACTGCGGGCTATGGGCGCGGAACCGGCAACGGTGGAAACCCAACGACAGCGCGCGGCATATCTGCGCCGCGCAGCCTTGAAATTGGCGATCCCCTACCCGGTGTGCCCGGACTGCGGGAGTATCCCCCGCAACAAAAACGGCGATCAGCTGTTCGCTATCCACCTCGAAGAACGTCCGTATCGCTGCACCCACCCGGTTTCCGGCTGGGCGCGGGACGAGGATGGGCGGCGGCTTCACGATGAAAACGGCCAGCCCGTGTGGGCCTGGCACACTACCGACAATACCCCGCAGCCGGTCTGTGGCGGGACTTTATTCCAACACGGCGCGCAGCATCGGCGCTGGCCCATCGCGGATTACATCCGGCGCAAATGCCGGGGCGCATTCAAGCTGGTCATCGCGGACGAAGTCCACGAGTACCGGGGCAAAGGCAGCGACCGGGGCCGCGCCTTCCATCACCTGATCGGCGCGACCCGCTGGCATCTGGCCCTCACCGGCACCACTTACGGCGGCAAGTCCACCTCCGTCTTCCACACCTTCGGGCGCTTGTTCGGCGGCGTGTATGCCGAGTTCCAGTTCGACGGCGAGTTGGAATGGGCCAAGCAATACGGCGTACTGGAAACCCGCGTCTACGGCCGGCCCGGCAGCGATGACGACGTGGACTTTGGCAGCTTCAACGCCACGAAGCGCAACAAAGTCACCGTCAGCGAACTGCCCGGCGTGTCGCCGGCGATCCTGCCGCGCATCATCAGCACCACCAGCTTCTTGACGCTGAAAGACCTGGGCGTCACCCTGCCCGCGTACAGCGAGGAAGCTGTGCTGCTGGAGATGGCCGATGCCCAGGCCGATCAGTATCGGTCTATGGAGAGCAATCTCCGCAGTCGCGCGCGCCAGAGCAGCCGCTGGCTATCCACCTGGTTGCAGTGGTCGCTGAACCGCCCCGATGCCGCCTTCCGGGCGGAAGAGATCATCAAGGAATACCGGGAAAAGGTGGGCCGGAAGTCGGTCGTCACCGAAACCGAACACTTTATGACCTTGCCACCAGTGGTCACCGACGCGGAACTGCTCCCCAAAGAGCAGTGGCTCGTGGACTACGCCCGCGCCGAAAAGGCCGCTGGACGCAAGGTGCTGGTGTATGTGCGGCAAACTGGCGAGCGTGACATCCAACCCCGGCTGCGTGATCTGCTGCAAGCGGCTGGTCTGCGTACCGACATTCTGCGCTCTACCGTCGGCACCGACCGCCGCGAGGCGTGGATCAACGCCCGCGCCGATACACTGGATGTGCTCATCTGCAACCCCCAACTGGTCAAGACCGGCCTCGACCTGATCCAATTCCACACGGTCGTGTTCTTTGAACTTGATTACGATTTGTTCTGTCTATGGCAAGCGATGCGCCGCGTCTGGCGCTTGGGACAACAAAAACCGGTCAAGGTGATCTTCGTGGCCTATACCGGAACTATCGAGGAACAAGCCGTCGCCTTGATGGGAAAAAAGATGCGCGCCGCCCAGTTGCTCTACGGCGACGAGGTGGGCGGGGCCATCGTCCCGGAGTCCGGCGACAACTTCCTGATGGAGTTAGCGCGCACGGTGCTGGAAGGGGAGACCCTGCCTGACCTGCGCGCCTTGTTCGCCGCCGCGCAAGCGACGACGGACTCGCCGTTGGGCAGTCCCACTGCCGGCAGCCCCACGTTGCCGACACCGATCTCATTGGCCGATCTGCTCTCCGCCCGCCACGCCGCCGAGGCGTTGCGCGTCGCCCAGGAGAAACGCGGCAAGCCGCTGACGCGCCAACAGCGCGCGGTCATCGTCCAGGAAGCGCTGGGCGTGCAGCAGGCCGCCTTGTTCTAGGGCTACGGCCCCAGTTACCCAAAACCGCCCGATGGCATATAACATCGGGCGGTTTTTGTTGGGCGTTAGCGGTCCCATACAGCAATGGGTGATTTTCCGTAAAAACATATTGACATATTTAATAAATATAGTATAATATATTGTATAACACACTATGAATAGGAGGAACATTGATGATGAACTGGCAGGTTGCCACCACTACATTTCTGATCGATCACGAAGGACTGACCCAGCGCCGCTACGCCGACGCCCTGACGCAGTTCCACACCTGGTATACCCAGACTTATCACTGCGAACCGGAAGTGGCCTTGCTGACGGTGGAGGAACTCCGCGCCTACCGCCACTACCTCAGCGGGGAACGACATTACCAGGCGGCCACCATCAATCTGCACCTGGCCGCGCTGCGGGGGTTACTGCGCTGTCACGGGCGGAATTTGCGGCTGAAAGGCGTCAAGCTAGTTACGCCGGCGGTGGAGGCGTTGGACGCCCGCGCCCTGGGCCGGCTGCTGGCCGCGGTGGACGGTCCGGATTGGCAGGATAAGCGCAATGTCGCGCTGCTCAACGTCTTAGCGCGGGCTGGTTTGCGGATCAGCGAGGCCCTGACCTTGCACATCGGGGATGTGCAGTTGGGCGACCGGGGTGGCGCCGTGCTGATCCGGCAGGGGAAAGGCGGGAAGGAAAGGGCGGTGGCGTTGCCCAAAGAAGCCCGCGCGGCCTTGCGGGCCTACCTCGCTGTGCGCCCCCAGGCACCGGAGAGTAAGCTGCTGTTCCTCAGCCGGAGCTGGCAGGCGCTGGGAGCGCGGGATGTGCAACGGTTACTCGCCGCCGCCGCGCAGCGCGCCGGGCTGACGCAGAAGATCACCCCGCACACGCTGCGGCACACCTTCGCCACCCGCTTCTTGCAGGCCGGCGGCGACATTGCGACGCTGGCGCAGTTGCTCGGTCATAGCAGCGTGGCGACAACGACGCGGTATTTGCATCCTGACGCCGGACGGGTGCAGGAAATGGTGGAGGAACTGTAAAATACGGGGCTTTCTGTTCATCAAGTACCACGCCGATCTCCGTAATCGGCCCTTGATTACTACACTCACCGCCATCCTGGCTAAGCAACAGTGTGAAACCGCCTGTATCTTGCGCGACGTGGAACACTGGGGAGCATATCACTATTCTCCGTCCGAACTGATAACCCAGACCCTTGCGGCACTGCGGGCTTGCGATATTGTCTTGGTGGATATTTGGTACTATCGTACAGATATGGTGGATAATTCCACGCACACCGCTCCCCTCTCCATGAGGCCTCGATCGCCGCTCATGAGGTCGAAAAACGGGCCGCCAGCACCATCAGGGAGACTGATGGGCAAGCAATCCACCCATCTGCCCATTCTTGGGGAGATCGCGGCGGGGAGACGCACCGCTGGTGCGGAACGTTCCCATGGGGGCGACGCTTCGCTGCTCCCTTACGCAGCCGGGATGGGGAAGTTGAGGAACTCCTACACCATCCAGCGGTGCTCCGTGAGTCCCGCCGCCATCGTCGGTATCCGTTCCCGATAGCGATTGGGGCGTTGCTGGTCCCGGTGGAGCAGTGACTGGGGATACTCCTGGCGCAAGGCCTGATGCGGCCGCACGAAGTGATAGTAGCCTTGCCACCAGAGCAAGTGTAGCCGCGGTGCCCTGACCGTTTGCGCTGTTCCCCAGGTGCGCCGCACCAGCAACGCCACCCCTTGCCGGATGGTCAGGTTCACTCGTTCCACGAAGGCCGTGTTCAGGCGCCCACTCAACACCGGTCTGCGGTTCGCAGGGGTGGCGGCCCTACAAATGAACGATATAACACTCAACGAGCGGTCGGGGGAAGTGCAGGTCCGGCAAGAAAAAGGCTGGAAGGCACGCGCCGTCCTGTTGAACAAAGATGCGCAAGAGGCGTTGCAGGCATGGCTGAGCGTGCGAACAGAGAGCAATTACGCGGCGTTGTTCCTCTCGCAGAAAGGGAGAGCACTATCTGAGCGGGCGATCTCCGAGCGCGTGCGCGACCCGACGGAGCGCCTCAAGGTGGAAAAGGTAAGTCCGCATACACTGCGCCACTCGTTCGTCAAGAACCTAGTGGATACCGGCGTGGGGATGGAGAAGGTCGTGGCGTTGTTGGAGCACACGAACCTGAACACGACGCGGCGGTACATCACGCTCAGTCAAGCAGATTCGCAGGCGGTGACAGAGAAGGTGGTGTGGGGAGAGTGAGGAGGCGGCAACGGTCACGGCGCAGTACGTGTACCAACTGTTGGTGACGCGGGACTTGGACGTGTACGTGACGTATTTTGATCTGGTGAGTGGGAGCGCGCGGAGTATGGAGATCACAGAAAGCATGGACTGAGTGTTGAACGCTATTTCCTGGGAAATACTGGCCCGCTGTGATTGAGCAGCGGGCTTTTTGCATCTTTTGGAAGTTACCTTATACTAAGTGGAGTGCAAAATAAAACGCCCCGCAGCTCTTGACTAGCCCGGGGCAACAACCAACGGCGATTGCCGCGCCGTGGTGGGCCTAAGAATACCACACCCGCCCCCGCGCGTCAACTCGCCGGGGGCGGGTATGTTTTAAAGCACATCGCTTGAATATCGTTGCGACAGGAGCACCCTATGCCCAATACCCAATCAGCTTTGCCAGATTCTGGTATCAGAGACAACCTTAGCCGGGGAACTGTAGCGGAATTCCTCCGAGAAAAAATCAAACATGGGTCCAAGCTCTCCATTGTATCGGCTTACTTTACCATTTACGCCTATGAAGGCTTAAAGCCAGAACTGGATGGCATTGAAGAACTACGGTTTTTGTTTGGCGAACCACGCTTTATCCGCACGCTTGACCCCAGCAAAACCGACCAAAAGGCCTTCGATATTAAAGACTCTGGCCTGACACTGCAAGGTCAACTGCAACAACGCCAGGTCGCCAAAGAATGCGCCGCCTGGATTAGAGATAAGGTCGAAATCCGCTCGGTCAAACAATCAAGTTTGCTGCATGGCAAACTGTACCACATTGACCATCAGGGCCTAGTCGAGGCGATTGTAGGCAGTTCCAACTTTACCGTGAGCGGGTTAGGCTTGAGTGCTTTCGCTGGCCGCAACAATATTGAGCTGAACTTGGAAGTCAACGACAATCGCGATCGCCGCGACTTGCTCAACTGGTTTAACGAATTGTGGAATGATGCCGAACTGGTCGAAGATGTCAAAGAGGAAGTGCTGCACTACCTGGAACAGCTCGGCCAGAATCAAGCCCCGGAGTTCATTTACTACAAAACACTGTTTCACTTGTTTGAGCAATACCTGGAAGAACAGGAGGCCAGCGGGTTGCTCGCCGAACAGGCGCATCTGTATGATACGCAAATTTGGAAGACACTGTTTGAGTTCCAACGGGATGGCGTGACCGCAGCGATCAACAAAATTCTCACCCACAATGGCTGTATCGTTGCTGATAGCGTCGGCCTGGGCAAAACCTTTGAGGCGTTGGCGGTCATCAAATACTTTGAGCTGCGCAATGATCGGGTGTTGGTGTTGTGTCCTAAGAAACTGCGTGAAAACTGGACGGTTTACCAATCCTCTAATAACAGCGCTTTGAACCCCTTCCTGGCGGACAGATTTGGCTATACAGTGCTGTCGCACACCGATCTGAGCCGCGATGGGGGGACATCCGGGGATGTGGATTTGTCCACCGTGATGTGGGGCAATTATGACCTGGTGGTGATTGATGAGTCGCACAATTTCCGCAACAACACCCGTGGGCGACGCGACGAAGATGGCAACGTTATCCGCAAAAGCCGTTACGAACGCATGATGGAAGACATCATTCAATCGGGCCGTAAAACCAAGGTGCTGTTGCTTTCGGCCACGCCGGTCAACAATGACCTGAGAGACTTGCGCAACCAGCTTTACTTCATTACCGAAGGCAAAGACGATGCCTTTCAGGAATCAATGGGGGTTGCCAACCTGGAAGACACCCTGGCCGCCGCCCAGCGCACTTTCAATGAATGGGCCGGTGAGAGCAAAACCCGTGATACCCGGTTGTTGCTGGAGCGTCTTAGCTCCGCCTTTTTCAAGTTGTTGGATGAGTTAACGATTGCCCGATCGCGCAAGCATATCCAACGCTACTATGCCGACACTGTTGCCGAGCTGGGTGGGTTTCCACAACGTACCAAGCCGGTGGCGATTTTCCCGGATATTGATACGAAAAGCCGTTTTATGTCCTACGATCGGCTCAATGAAGAAATTTCCAGGTACCGGCTGTCGTTGTTCAATCCCGCAGCGTATGTGCTACCGGAATACCACTCTCTCTATAACGATAGTCGCGCTGTAAAGGCCTTCACTCAGAGCCACCGCGAACATTATCTGATTGGCATGATGAAGGTCAACTTTCTCAAGCGTTTGGAAAGCTCCATTGATGCTTTCCGCACCACAATGGCGCGCACGATTGAGAAAATCGAACAGTTGTTGGATCGGATTAAACGCTATCGCGAATTGGCCTCCGATCCTGAGCTTGACCTGGACGACCTGAATATTGAGAGCCTGGAAGATGAAGAACTGCAAGCCGCCCTACAGGTGGGGCGCAAGTTCAAATACAACATGGCGCACCTGGATCTGGATGCCTGGGAAGCCGCGTTGCGGGAAGATTTGCGGCAAATTGACCTGATTTATAACTCGGCCAACGGGGTAACTCCTGACCGTGACGCGAAGCTGGCCGCATTGAAACAATTGATTGCAGCCAAGGTCAACCAGCCGACGACCAATAAACGCGGCCAGAATCGCAAAGTATTGGTCTTTACCGCCTTTGCCGATACGGCTGGCTACCTTTACACGCAGATTAGAGATTGGGCCCGAAATGATCTGAATATCCATATCGCAATGGTCACAGGTGGCACACAGGAGAACCAAACGACCCTGGGGCGCAACCGGTTTCAGGATATCCTGATCAACTTTTCACCGGTTTCCAAGCAACGCGCGCAAATGCCCGGTATGCCCCAACAAGACGAAATTGACCTGCTGATTGCCACCGACTGTATCTCCGAAGGACAGAACTTGCAGGATTGCGATTACCTCATCAATTATGACATCCACTGGAATCCGGTGCGCATCATTCAGCGATTTGGCCGCATTGACCGCATTGGCAGCATCAACACCGCCGTGTATCTGGTCAACTTTTGGCCCACGCCCGACCTCAACCAATACATCAATCTGAAAAACCGGGTTGAGGCGCGCATGGCCCTGGTGGATATTACCGCTACGATGGCGGACAATCTGCTGGCGCCTGAACAAATTCAGGCTTTGCTTGAGGATGAGCTGACCTACCGTGATCGGCAGCTTTTGCGGCTGAAGGATGAGATCCTGGACCTGGAAGATTTCACCGAAACGGTGGTTTTTAATGAATTCTCCCTGGATGATTTTCGCATCGAGCTGCTGAAATATCTGGAGGCCAACCGCCGGATATTGCAGGATGCCCCATCGGGGCTGTATGCGGTGGTGCCAACCCGCGACGACATCCCTCAAATTGAGCCGGGCGTGATTTACTGTCTACGGCAGCCGGGCGACACAGTAGGTACCGATACGGTTAACCCTTTACGGCCCTATTTCCTGGTCTACGTGCGGAACGATAACACAGTGCGCTTTGGCTTTGCCCAACCCAAGCAAATCCTGGATATTTTCCGGGAGCTGTGCGTGGGTAAAACCGTGCCCTACGAGCAGTTGTGCCAGCTTTTTGACACCGAGACCCACAACGGAACGGATATGAGCCTGTACGATGGATTGCTAGATCGGGCGGTGAGTTCCATTGAGCGCACTTTTAAGAAACGGGCGGCCAGCCAATTGGTCAATGCCGGGCGTGGGGGGGTGCTGATTGATAAAAGCAAGCAGGTCAGCAAAACAACCGACTTTGATCTGATGACGTGGCTGGTGATAAAGTAAAGGGATGGGATACGGATCACGGAGTAGGTGAAGTATATGACGCCATTGGCAACCAAACAACACATTGAGCAGGCTTTGCGCGCCTTTGCGGCTGGCGACCTCAAACATAATGCATTAGCCCTGTTTGAGGCATTGGGCTATACCAGCGAAAAGCAGCTTGACCTGGATAGTAACACCGCTGAAGGTTTTATAGATGCCTTTGACCTGCACCACACTTTGAGCGCCGAGCGGGCCTTGTTGGCACAATGGCAGACGGTGGAGGTTTTGTTTCAGATCACTGCGGATGAGATCGTGCAAAGCCCCCAGATCAGCATGTTTACCGCCCAGCGCGTGGACAACCGCATCATCGAATCGTACCTCTTCCTGGCTATTGAACTGCGTCCCGGCCATTACACCCGCACCGATCTGGCCTACATTACCCGCGAGGTGAACAAGCACTTCCCCATGCCGGTGCTGATCCTCTTCAAGCAAGGCCCTCACCTCACGTTTTCCATCATCAATCGCCGCCTGCACAAGCGTGATAACAGCAAAGATGTGCTGGAAAAAGTCACACTGATCAAAGACATCCACACCGCTCGGCCCCACCGCGCCCACATCGAAATTCTCTTTGACTTGTCCCTGACAGAACTGCACCGGGTTCACAACTTCAGCAACTTTGTGGAATTGCACCGGGCCTGGCAGACCACGCTGGACAGCAGCGAACTCAACAAGCGCTTCTTCAAAGAGATCGCGGATTGGTATTTTTGGGCCGTGGAGCGCGTTACCTTTCCCGGCGGCGCCGGCAACGATGCGGACGTGCGCAATGCGACCAGCCTCATCCGGCTTATCACCCGCCTCATTTTCGTCTGGTTCCTTAAGGAAAAGGGATTGGTGCCGGACGATCTCTTCAGCCGGCGCAAACTGGCCGACCTACTGGTTTTTGATGACCCCAATGGCAGCACATACTACAAAGCCATTCTGCAAAATCTCTTCTTTGCCACCCTCAACCAGGAGATGAACACCCCAACCAGGCCGGACAACCGCAAGTTCCGCCACACATCCAAAAGCGGCGGGCGTGACCCACACTATATGATCCACAATGTCTACCGCTATGAGCGCTACTTCAAAGCCCCGGCGGCGGCGCTGTCTCTCTTTTCACCCATCCCCTTTTTGAACGGCGGTCTGTTTGAATGCCTGGACAAAGAAGATCCCGTCCCCCCCCAGCCGCTTCTGCGCATTGACGGCTTTTCGGACCGGGCCGATAACCCGTTGACTGTACCGGATGCGCTTTTCTTTGACGACGAACGGGAAGTGGATTTGAACCACATCTATGGCACCAGCGGCAAGCGTTACAAAGTGCGCGGCCTGATTGAGATTTTGAGCAGCTACAAATTCACCATCACCGAGAACACCCCCATCGAGGAGGAAATCGCTTTGGACCCGGAGCTGCTGGGCCGGGTTTTTGAGAACTTGCTGGCTGCCTACAACCCTGAGACCGAGACCACTGCCCGCAAGCAGACCGGTTCCTTCTACACCCCCCGCGAGATCGTGAATTATATGGTGGATGAGTCGCTCATCGCCTATCTGCACCCAGCCCTGACCGGCTCAGAGGTCGAGGCTCGCCTCCGCCACCTGTTGGCCTATAACGACGAACCGCACCGGTTCAACGCGGCAGAAGTGACCGGCCTGATCGCGGCCATTGACCGCCTGAAAATTCTGGATCCCGCTTGTGGTTCCGGCGCATTCCCGATGGGCATTTTGCACAAGCTGGTCTTTGTCCTGGGCAAGCTGGACCCCGATAACGCCTACTGGCGCGAAACGCAGCGTCAAAAGGCGATCCGCGAGACCGAACAGGCATTCCGTCTGGGCAATAAAACCGAGCGCGAAACGCGATTGCTGGAAATCAGCGAGGTTTTCGAGCGCAACGCCAGCGACTACGGACGCAAGCTCTACCTGATCGAGAACTGCATCTACGGCGTGGACATCCAACCCATCGCCGTGCAGATCGCCAAATTGCGCTTCTTTATCTCCCTGATCGTGGACCAGCGCGTGGACGATGATCAGCCCAACCGGGGTGTGCGCCCACTGCCCAACCTGGAGACCAAATTCGTGGCCGCCAACACCCTCCTGAGCATTGAGCGCCCGCAGCAGTTGATGCTCAAAGACCTGGCGATAGACGCAAAAGAGCGCGAATTGGAAGACGTGCGCCACCGCTACTTTAGCGCGCGCACGCCCCAGACCAAGGAAAAGTACCGCCAGAAGGATGCCGAAATCAGAACCGAGTTGGGCCAGCTCTTGCGAAAGAGCGGCTTCCGGCCTGAAACCACCGAAAAGCTGGTCGCCTGGAACCCCTACGACCAGAATGCCAGTGCCGATTTCTTTGACCCGGAGTGGATGTTTGAGCTTACTGAAGGGTTTGACGTGGTGATTGGCAATCCGCCCTATGTGCAATTACAAAAAATAAAGGCCGAATCAGCGCGTTTGGAACAGCAATGTTTTGAAACTTTTACCAAGTCGGGGGATATTTACGGTCTGTTTTATGAAAAAGGATGGCAAGTTCTCGGTAAAGATGGGATATTGTGCTTTATTTCATCCAACAAGTGGATGCGGGCAGCCTATGGTGAGAAGTTGCGCGGCTTTTTTGCCCGGAAAACCCAGCCCTTACAGTTGATAGACTTTGGCAAAGTGCAGAACTTTGAGCAGGCCAACGTAGATACCAATATCTTGCTGTTTGCAAAACGCGCACCACAAAAACCGGCGATTGCTGTAACCATTGATGAAGATTTCACCGGCAGTGGCCTTGACTCATACATCTATCAAAACCATACGAGTTTTGATGGGTTCAGCCGAGATACGTGGGTCATTGCAGCCCCTCTTGTTCAGCGTATCAAGCAGAAAGCCGAGCAACGCGGAACCCCGATTAAGGAATGGGAGCTTCAAATCTACTTTGGAATAAAAACTGGTTTCAATGAAGCATTCATTCTCGACGGCAAGACAAAAGATGAGCTTATTCGTCGGGATGCTAATAATGCGGAAATCTTGAGACCATTATTGAAAGGTCGTGATATCAGAAAATGGTCCCCGGTTTTCTCTGGTTTTTGGTTGATAAATGCTCACAACGGCGTGCGAGAAAAAGGTACTTCTAGAATAGAAGGTATTGTCCCTCATTTTCCTTGATGAGGAAGTGAAATAGTGTGCCATTTGTCGTATCCTTAAGAGCATCACAAATGCTACACAAGGATGCGAAAATGGATTGGAACACGCTCTATTGTCCCAACAAAGACTGTAAATACT
>DAOUGD010000044.1:0-12971 GCA_034429475.1 Anaerolineae bacterium | reverse complement strand
CCGGTGGACGCTGTCCACCGGCGAAAGCCATCTACAGACCCATGCGCATCTACTTTACCCGCCACGGCGAGAGCCAGGCAAATCTGCTGCACGAAATCTCCAACCGGGGGCTGCGACACGGGCTGACCCGCAAAGGCCGGGAACAAGCCGAGGCGCTGGCCCGGCGGCTCCAGGGCCGCCCCATCACCCGCGTCTACGCCAGTCCGGTGCTGCGCGCCATCGAGACCGGCATCGTCCTGGCGCACTGGCTGGACGTGGAGTACGAAATCACCGACGCCTTGCGGGAATACGACTGCGGCATGTTCGAGGGGCGCTCGGACGAGGCCGCCTGGCAGGGGTGGCAAACCCTGTTCGACGCCTGGGTCAGTCATCACCGGTGGGAGCAGCGGCTTGAGGGCGGCGAAAGTTTCTACGACATTCGGGCGCGGTTTGAGCCGTTCATCGAGGGGCTGGTCAGGCAGTATGGGGAGAGCGACGCGGAAGTGGTGTGTGTGGCGCACGGCGGCCTGTACTGGATGATGCTGCCGCTCGTGCTGAAGAACGTGGACGCGGCGCTGATTGCGCAGTACGGACTCGACTACACCACGTGCATCGTGGCGAAAGCGTATCCGGCGGGCCTGTTCTGCGTGGAATGGAACGGGCGTCCGGTGGCCGCGCCTAAAGATTGATCACTGCGAGGAAGTCGCGGTTGGTGGGGTACTGCGCCAACAGATCCCCCAGTTGTCGGAGCGCCCGGCGGGGCGAGCGTTCTGCCAGCGCCCGGCGCACTTTGGCGATGCGCCGCGCGTCCTCCGGTGTATAGAGGCGCTGCTCCTTGCGCGTGCCGCTGGCCCGCACATCCAGCGCCGGAAATAGCCCTTCCTCGGCCAGCTCCCGGCTGAGGACGATTTCACAGTTCCCCGTGCTTTTGAATTCCTCGTAGATCACCTGATCCATCCGCGACCCGGTATCTACCAGCAACGTCGCCAGTAGCGTGACCGATCCGCCGCCCTCGACAGCGCGCGCCAGCCCGAAGAAGCGCCGTGGCAGTTCCAGCGCGCCCGCGTCGAGGCCGCCGGAGAGCGTGCGCCCGCCGCCGTGGCCGGTTCCCCGGCGGTTGACGGCGCGCACCAGCCGCGTGAGGCTGTCCACCAGCACCACCACATCGTGGCCACATTCCAGCTCCACGCGGATGTGGGCCAGCATCAACTCCGCCAGGACCACGTGGTCCGCCGGGCTTTGGTCGCTGGAACTGGCGTAGACTTCAGCCTGGGCGGTGCGGCGGAAGTGGGTGACTTCCTCCGGGCGCTCGTCAATGAGGAGCACGAGAATCCGCGCCTCCGGCGTCGCCGCGCGGATGCCCTGCGCGATCTGTTCCAGCAGCAGCGTCTTGCCCGCCTTGGCCGGCGCCACGATCAACCCGCGCGCGCCCTTGCCGATGGGCGCCAGCAGGTCAATGAGCCGCAGGCTCACCACCGGGCTGGCGCCGAAGTCAAAGCGCTCGTGGGGGTCTACGGCTTGCAGTTGCTCAAAGGGAGGGCGCTGCCGGAAAGCCTCCGGCGACAGGCCGCAGAGCGCGGTCACGGAGGTCAGCGTTTCGCCCGCCGCATCCAGGTCGCCGGCGACAAGCGCGCCCGGAACCAAGCCATACTCGCCGACCAACCGGGCCGGGACGCGCGCCACGACCTGCTGCCGCGCCGTTTCAAGCAGCACGCCGGCGCCGCGCGCCGTGCTTTTGAAAATACCAGAGAGCGTCATTTCAGAGCATTTCCAAACAAAGGAAAGAGCCTTCATAAAGGCCAACGGCCCGACTTAGTATCGGGCCGTTGGGTGTGGGCGGTACAGGACTCGAACCTGTGACCTCCTGCGTGTAAAGCAGGCGCTCTAACCGACTGAGCTAACCGCCCAAACAAGGCGCATTATACCACAGGCGGAACTTGCAGCAAATTCAGGCGCGCGGCAGTGTGAAGTAAAACGTGCTGCCCTGCCCCACCTCGCTCACGACGCCGACCTCGCCATCCAAACGCTCGACGATGCGCCGGACGATGGATAACCCCAGACCGTGACCCTTGATGCTGACCTGATCCAGCCGCACAAAGGGGGTGAAGAGCCGCTCCTGCTCGTCTGGCGTCAGCCCGGCGCCGTTATCCTTCACCCAGAAACAGAGCTTGGATTTTGGATTCTGGATTTTGGATTTTGGACAGGGACAAACCCCATCTACTACCAAGAATTCTTCACTTAACACAGTATAACCCAATTCTACATGCGGGGGGATGCCAGCATCGGGGCGACCGCCGTATTTGAGCGCGTTGCTGATGTAGTTGGCCCAAACCTCTTCGACCCAGAGCGCCAGGCCGCGCGCTACCGGCCAGGTTTCCGGGATCGTTAAGATAGCCTGCTGCGTCTTGACCACAGCAGAAAGACGTTCCAGCGCGCCGGCCACGACTTCCGCCATATTCACCGGCTGTGTTTCGACGTCCATTTTGCGGACGCTGGCCAGAAGCAACAGGTTGTTGATGATGGTGTGCATCTTCCGTACTCCCCGCAGAATGGAACCGGCATAGAAACGCACTTCCGTGGGAGAGAGGCTGTCGGCGTCTATCGCCAACAGTTCAGTGTAACCGGAGATCAGGCCGAGAGGGTTCTTCAGATCGTGGGCAACGGTGTGCCCAAAGGCATCCAATTCCTCGTTACGCTCGCGGAGTTCTTCATTCATCTGCGCCAACTCGACCACCTGAGCGGCCAGATGCCCGTTGGCCTCCTCCAGTTGACATTGCAAGCGTTGCAGCGCCAGATGCGTTTCCACCCGCGCCAGCACCTCTTGCAGCTTAAAGGGTTTGGTGATGTAATCCACGCCGCCAGCGTTGAAACCTTTGAGTTTATCCTGCACCTCACCCAGGGCGCTGAGAAAGATGACGGGGATACGAGCCGTTTGCGCATCCGCTTTTAACCGCTGGCAAACTGTATAACCGTCCATCTCCGGCATCATCACATCCAACAAGATCAAATCCGGCTGCCAGAGGCGCACAGCTTGCAAGGCGTCCGTGCCGGTCAACACGGTTTGCACATAGTAGGCTTGCCCGTGCAACATTTTCTCCAACAAGCGCAAATTGCGTGGTTGATCATCCACGATAAGGATACGCTGTGTCAGCTTGACCTCGTGAGCATCGCCCAGGCCCATTTCCACCCACCGTGATGGCAAGTAGTTAACTCAAGTCTACGCTTTCCAAAGATGTTTTTTTGCCCCTACGGGACAAAAAAGCCAAAGAGTCTTTTGGGCGCCACGCGCCCCCAATCACTGTTTTTTCCAGCCACCTGTGTAGGGTAGCAAGTTGAGTTGGCTAACTTCCCCTCAGTATATAATCGCTCGAAAGCTAGTCAAGCGCTTTCACTTTAAGGAATTGATGCTACACTATCAGCAGTTCTGCAAATGATATGGCTTCTATGGAAAAGCAGAGACATCCCTGGTATCAATGGCGACGCAATGTCCGGCAGGATTTGCGGGTGTTTCACCGCTTGTTCCCGTGGCGCACCGGCGCCCTGTTGATTGCCGGAATAGCCCTGATGGCCGCCCTGTATGCTCAGGCGCATAACCGTCTCGAAGGGCCATTAAGCTACATCAAGGCGGTCTATGCGATTCTTAACATGATCGCCTTTCAGGTTTCCTTCGCCGATATGCCGGCCAACCCGGCCCTGGACATTTTTTTTGTCATAACGCCGCTGCTAGGTCTGCCGTTGTTCCTGGTCTTTGGCGCTAATGTGCTCAACGTAGTGCGCATTTTCTTTGTGCGCGCCGAACGGGGGCAGCTCTGGCAAATGGCCCTGGCCGATACCGTCGCCCGCCCCATTGTCATCTGCGGATTGGGGCGCGTGGGGTATCGCATTGCCAGTCAATTGCTCGACGTACAGCGCCCCTTGATCGGCATTGATACGACTTCTTCACATCTGGTGGAAGCGCTGATGGAGCGCGGGATGCCCGTCATCCTTGGCGACGTGCGCAATGAGGAAATTTTGCATCGCGCAGGCGTGAATCGAGCCACCACGGTCCTGGTCTGCACGCAAAACGACCTTGCCAATATCGAAGCGGCGTTTCACGTGCGCGAGCACAACCCACGCGCCGAGATTATCCTGCGCCTGTTTGAGGACACCCTCGCCGACGAAGTGAGGCGGCACTTTGCCATCAAGGCCGTCATCAGCCGCTCGGCACTGGCCGCGCAGGCATTTGCGTATGCGGCATTGGGATTGGAGGTTTTGGAGGTTTTCGACCATGCGGGGGTCACGTATGCCCTGGCGAAAGTCCCGCTAAACACGATGCCGCTGCTGGCGTCGCACTCAGTACAAAGCCTCGCTACCCAATATGCCTTGACAGTCGTATGTCTTTACCGCGAAGGGCAGATGATTGTTGAGCCGGCGGATCACATCCCGTTGCGCAGCGAAGATGTGCTCTTTATTTTCACACAGATGGAGAATTTGTTAACGCTTTCCTTGCGGGGGAGCCGGCAGAGACAGTCGGCGCTCTCGAAGGTTTTGGTGTGTGGTATAGGGCACACCGGGTATCGGGTCGTGCAGGTATTGCAGGCGTTGAAATGTCAGGTGGCGGCGCTGGATTTTGAGGCCACTCCGCTTTCTGAGCAGGTGCGGGAGCAGGGCATCCCCACTTTTTACGGCGACTTCCGCCAACACGCGATATTGGAACAGGCCGGCCTTGCCGGCGCCACGGCCATTGTCACCTGCACCGAAGATGATATGGTGAATTTTGAAACCGGGCTGCGCGCCCGCGACCGCGCCCCCGACATCCGGGTGGTTATGCGCATCTTCGAGGAAGCGTTAGGCCCACGCCTCCAACAAGCCTTTCACATTGATGCGGTCTACAGCACTTCGGCCATCGCCGCCCCGGCGTTTGTCTCCGCCGCGCTCAATCTCCACATGACGCAGTCGGTCCAGGTGGGAGATGCCGAAATGCTGATCGCTTGTTTAAATGTAGCCGGTGGGTCAACCTTGTGCCGTGAGACCGTCGCGCAGCTCAACCGGCGGCCGGGCCTGACGGTATTGCTCTACGCCTCCACCGCCGCCATCGCTATTCCCCCGCCCCCAGAACAACCGCTTGGTCCCGGCGATAGCCTTATTGTGCTGGTCGCACCCACCGCTCTAAAAACTCTAAGCTTAAACAATGAGGTTCATTGTGATCAAAGAAAACCAATCGCCACAACCAGAGGGCGTGACAGACGTCCCGCCCCCCGCAGTTTCTCCTGAACGCTCGATTGCGGTGCTCCGCCTGTTACTATGGGTAGCTCTAAGCGTCCTAGTCTTTATGTCTGCCTACGAACTGCTCAAAAACTGGCTCTATCCCCATAACCTGCCCTGGCAATTGCACCTGCTGACGGTGGCCTTCAGCACAGCTCTCGCTACCGTGGGTGCGTATCTCATGCTGCACCGGATAGATAAATCCTACCGCCGCCTCAACGCCGAGTTATACCAGCAGGAGAATGCCGCCTACATTTTGGGAACGGCGCAACTGGCCCTGGAACAGGAAGTCGTCACCCGCACCGCGGAGTTGGCCGAGGCTAACGCCCACCTGGGACAAGAAATTGCTGTGCGGCAACAGGCCGAGGAGGCGATGCGCCGGGAGCGCGACTTTGCCGAAAGTCTCATCGCTACGGCCCAGGTGATCATTCTGATCCTGGATCCGCAGGGACGGATTGTCCGGGTCAACCCTTACTTTGAAACAATATCGGGCTACGGGTTTGACGAAATCGAGCTCAAGTCCTGGAGCGATATTTTCTTGCCGGAACGGGAGCGGGGGCGCATCCACAGCGTTTTCCAGAAGACCCTGCTCGAGCACCAGAGCAAGGGCATCGTCAACCCCATCCTCACCAAGTCCGGCCAGGAGCGCGACATCGAATGGTACAATCGCACCTTCTACGATCTCGACGGCAATTTATTGGGCGTGCTGGCCGTCGGCCACGACATCACCGAGCAGCGGCGCGTGGAAGCGATCCTGCGCAAGGCGCACGATGAATCTGAGCAGCAGGTGCGTGAGCGCACCCGTGAACTGGAACGGCGCGTCACGCAGTTGGCGATCCTCAACGACGTCGGCAGCAAAATCGCCGCGATCCTTGACCTGGAACACGTCTTCAATCGCGTTACCACCCTCGTCCAGGAAAATTTCGGGTATCACCATGTGGGCATCTTCACCCTGGATCACACCCTGGATTCCCTGGTGATGCGGGCCAGGGCCGGCGCATTCGATCCACTCTTCCCGCCCCAACACATCCTCAAAGTCGGCCAGGGGATGGTAGGTTGGGTGGGGCAGTACGGCAAAACCCGGCTGGCCAACGACGTGAGTGCGGAGCCGCAATACGTCAACCTCTACCCGGATGTGATTCCCACGCAATCTGAACTCAGCGTGCCGATCCGGCTGGCCGGCGAAATCGTCGGCGTCCTCGACATTCAAAGCCCTGAAATGAACGCCTTCGACGACAGCGACGTGATGGTGATGGAGACGCTGGCCGACCAGGTCGCCGTCGCCATCGCCAACTCCCGCCTGTACCAGACGGTCCAGCACGAGTTGAACGAGCGCCGCCAGGCCGAAGCGGCGTTGCGCGAGTCCGAAGCCCGCTACCATACCGTGTCCGACCTGATTTCCGACGTGGCTTACGCCGCCACCGTGCATCCCGACGGGGCGCTCAGCCCGGATTGGGTCGCCGGCTCCTTCACTAACCTGCGCGGGCTGGATTTCAGCGATCTCAACAAGCAACCGACATGGGAAGAATTGCTCCATCCTGACGATATTCCGGTGGTGCGCGAGGCTTTCGAAACGCTCCTGGCCTGCCAACCCTACGAGTGCGATCTCCGCTTGATAGATCGAAACGGCGACATTCGCTGGTTGCACATGCACAATCGCCCGGTCTGGGATGGCGAAGAGAAGCGCGTCGCGCGCATCATCGGCGCCGCCCAGGACATCACCGAGCAGAAGCAGATGGAGAAGTTGATGTTGCGCGCCGAACGGATGGCCGCGATGGGGCAGATCACCGGAACGCTGGCGCACGAAATCAAGAATCCCTTACAGGCCATCCACAGCAACCTGGAGCTGGTGCTGGACTTCCCCCTGGAACCGGACGAGCGCATCGAATCCCTCCAGGTCTGCCGCCGCGAAGTGGAACGGCTCACCGACATCACCCAAAGCGTCTTGAGCCTGGCGCGCTCTGACAAGGAACGCTACCGCGAAATCAATCTCGCCACCCTGGTGGAAAAAACTCTGGACTTGTTGCGGCTCTCCCTCAACAAAGCGTCCGTGCAGGCAATCGCTAATTTTGAGGTGGAATGGCCGGTCATCTTCGGCGACGAAGACCAAATCCGCCAGGTTTTGCTCAACCTGGTCTTGAACGCCATCGAAGCGATGCCCAACGGCGGCGTCCTGGAAATCGCCGGGCAAGTGATCGCCACCACCGTATGGCTGACGCTTACCAACGATGGCCCCCCCATCCCGGAAGACATCATTGAAGACATCTTTGAGCCGTTTTTCAGCACCAAACCCGGCGGCGCCGGTCTGGGCCTGTACATCAGCCACCACATCGTCCAACAACACAACGGCGACTTGAGCGTTGAAAACCTGGAAGACGGCCAGGGCGTGCGCTTTACCGTCACGTTGCCGCTGGCAAAGTCGCTCATGCCCCAGGAGATGCCCCAGATATGAACACCCCCGTTTCCAGTGCCGCGCGGATTCTCATCGTCGAAGATTCCCTGGGTGTCGCCCGCGCTCTGCACCGCGCCCTGGGACTCCATCAGGATGGCCTCTACCGGGTGGAAACCTGCGACTCCGGCGAGTCGGCGCTGGCCCGCCTGCACGAGCGTCATTTTGAACTGCTCATCTCCGACTACCGCCTGCCGGGGATCAACGGCCTGGAACTGCTCGAACGCGCCCGCCAGATTCATCCCGACCTCCGCACCATCCTCATCACCGCCTTTGGCTCCCCCGAAGTGGAAGAACGCGCGCGCGAGCTGGCGAACGCCTACCTCCCCAAACCCTTCCGCCTCCAGGACATCCTGCGCGTCGTTGAACGGATTCTGACCGAGCCGACCGCGCCGATCCTCCCAGAGGAACTCCCGACCGACCGCAGCCGCTCCCCCATCCCCAGCCCGGAGAAGCGCAAATCGGCGCACTTGATCGTTCTTGCCAGTGACCTGGATGGGACGCTGGCCGAGGAGGGCCGAGTCTCCAACGAAACCTGGAAAACCCTCAAGCAGGCGAAAATTGCCGGCATCACGCTCATCCTCGTCACCGGGCGCACCCTCGACAGTTTCGTAGCCGAAGGGCCGTTTGCGGAACTGTGCGAGGCCATTGTGGCCGAGAATGGCGCCGTCGTCTACTTCCCCCGCCGCGAGACGATCACACTGCCCTACGGCCGCCTCGACCCGCGCGTGCTCCAACGGTTGGAAATCATGAACGTTCCGTTGGAGCGCGGCATGGTCATCGCAGCGACGGTCGTACCGCACGACGAAGCCATCCTCAAGGCGCTGCGCGACAGCAAAAGCAGCGCCAACGTGGAATATAACCGCGATTCCGTGATGCTGTTGCCGCCCGGCGCGACCAAAGGCACGGGACTGCGCTATGCCTTGACCGAACTGGGCTACTCGCTGCACAACGTCGTGGCTTGCGGAGACGCGGAAAATGACCGCAGCCTGTTCGAGGCCGTGGAACTCGGCGTCGCCGTCGCCAACGCGCAGCCCACCCTCAAAGCCGTGGCCGACACGGTGCTCGACAAACCACGCGGCGAGGGCGTCCAGGCGCTGCTGCTGGATTTGCTCGATGGGCGCACACCCTACCGGCAGCCGCGCGCCAGCCGCCGTCTGCTGATGGGCCATCGCGCCAGCGGCGCGCCGGTGTACCTCGATCCCTTTGCGGTCATCGAAAACAACATCGGCATCTTTGGCGCCAGCAACAGCGGCAAATCCTGGCTGGCGGGCTTGCTGGCCGAGGAGATGCTCAAGCAAGACTATCAAATGTGCATCATTGACCCGGAGGGCGACTATCGCGGGCTGGCGACCTCGCCGCACACGCTGCTGATGGGCGGGCCGGAAATCCCGCTGCCCACCGTCGCCGACGTGATCAACTTCAACGAGTGGACGAACAACAGCCTGGTGTTGGACATTTCGATGTACGAGTGGGGCGAGCGGATGGCCTACATGCTGGAATTCCTGCGGGCGCTGCGCGGGCTGCGCAGCCGGCGGGGCCGCCCGCACTGCTTCCTGGTGGACGAAATCCAGCACTTCTGCCCGCCGGAGGGCGGCATTCTCACCGACATGTTCGTGGACGCGATGAAGTGGGGCGGGTTCAGCGTCATCAGCTACCGGCCCAGCCAGATCGCGCCGGCCTTGTTGGACGCCATTGACCACTGGCTCCTCACCCGCCTGTCGCTGCCGGAAGAGATCGAGACCGTGACGCCGCGCCTGAGCGGGTTCCCCGACGGCGACTCCGCCCTGGAACAGCTCCCCAGTCTGGCGCGCGGGCAGGCGTACCTGTGCCCCAATCGCCTTCGCCCGTGGATGGCGGACGCCAACCTCGTCAAATTCCAGGTCGGCCCGCGCACGATCCCCCACATCCGCCACCTCCACAAATACCTGCGCGCGCCCCTGCCCGAAAACAAGCGATTCTACTTCAACACGCCCGAAGGGGGGCACACCGGCAAAAGCGCCGCCAACCTGTGGGAATTCCGCGAGGCGCTGACCGATGTGCCGGCCCCCTCTGTGCGCCTGCACCTCCAACGCGGCGACTTTGAATCCTGGATCCGCGGCACCCTGCACGACGACGAACTCGCCCGCCGCCTCCACAAACTCACCGGCCACGACATGAGCGACGAAGCCCTGCGCCAAACCCTGCAAGAGATCATCGTGGACCGGTATGAGGAGTTGGAGACGCTGGCGTAAAACCGAGGGGGAGACAAGGAGAGGGGGAGAGGGGGAGAATCACTCGCAACTCCTAACTCCTAACCCGCAACTCCTCACTCGCAATTCGTAATTCGCTATTCGCAAGGAGATTTTATGAAACCCTGGGGACTTCACACCACCGCCATCCACACCGGAACGGATTTAACGTCACGCGACGTGGCGCCGCCGCTGCATCTGGCGAACACGTATCTGTTTGAGAGCGCCGCCGAGGCCGCGCGCGCCTTCGAGACGGAGGAACTGCCGATTTACGCGCGTTGGGGCAATCCCACTCTGGCGTTGCTGGAACACAAGGTGGCGGCGTTGGAGGGCGCGGAAGCCGCCGTGGCCGCTGCGTCGGGCATGGCAGCGGTGAGCGCGGCGGTGCTGGCCGCCGTGCAGGGTGGCGACCATGTCGTGGCGACGACGGGGCTGTACAGCGGCACGTATCATCTGCTAACCGCCGATCTGCCGCGCTACGGCGTCGAGACGACGCTGGCGCAGGCCGACGATCCGGCGGCGTTTGAGGCTGCGCTCCACCCCAACACGCGCCTCATCTACCTGGAATCGCCAGGCAACCCCACCCTCTCCCTCAACGACCTCGCCGCCATCGTGCAGATCGCCAAGTCACGCGGCATTCTGACGATGATAGACAACACCTTCGCCACGCCGATCAACCAGCGACCCATTGAATGGGGCGTGGATGTCGTCGTCCATTCCGCCACCAAATTCCTCGGCGGGCACGGCGACGCCATCGGCGGGGTCGTGGCCGGCCCGGCAGATTTCATCGAGCGCGTGCTGAAAGGCTCAATCCGGCATTACGGCGGCTGTCTCAGTCCCTTCAATGCCTGGCTGATCGCGCGCGGCGTCGCCACACTGCCGCTGCGAATGGCGCGGCACAACGCCAACGCCCTCGCTGTGGCCGAGTGGCTGGAAGCGCATCCGGCAGTCGCGTGGGTGCGCTATCCGTGGCTACCCTCGCATCCACAAGTCGAGCTGGCGCGGCGGCAGATGCCCGGCGGCGGGGGCGGCGTCGTCGTCTTCGAGCTGAAGGGCAGCCTGGAAGCCGGCGCGCGCCTGCAAGACCGCGTCCAGCTCTGCGCCCGCACCGTCAGCCTGGGGGACGTGCGCAGCCTCATCACCCACCCGGCGAGCACCACGCATCACAGCGTGGCGCGCGAGGCGCGGCTGGCGGCGGGGATTACGGATGGGTTGGTGCGCTTCGCGGTGGGGATTGAGGATGTGGAGGATATTGTGGCAGATTTGGAGCAGGCGTTGGGGGAGTGAGGAACGATAGAGCGGGGATGGTTTTCTTAACAACAATTTAGATAGTGGGAGCATGGGGAGGGATGCATGGCCAATTTAATGGATGAAAAAGATGAGCTTCAGAAATCTGAACCTGGGCAATCAACCCGCCGTCGCGTTCTGTTGATAGGTATAGCTGTATGTGTTTCGTGGTATGTGTTGGCGTGGATCAGTAGTGCGCCTTCATATTACATCGCAAACGCAAATGCGGCATTTGAGATCGGCGGCGTTAAATACCAAACGCTCACTCATATCTTGCGCCTGGCGGGTGGGGTATTGCTAGTTTTTGCTCTGTGGCCCGGTATATTGCGCAAATACTATGAGTCGTATCGCGATTATCTGCGGGAGTTGGGCGTGTTTATGCCACAGGATCGTCAGATGTGGATTGTGTTGCTGGTTTTTGGTGTTGTTTTTGCCGGCCTTTTTGTTTACGATCTGGTACCGTCAGGATTTACGGGTATTGTGGAATTTCATAGGGGAAATCCTTTGTGGTTTATTTTCCTCACCGCTTTTCAGGCTGCTATTGTGGAAGAATTGGTGTTTCGCGGCCTCGCCTTTGGTGTACTGCGAAAGCGTTTTCCCCTCTGGGTGGCAGTTCTATTGCCCGCGATTTTCTTTGGGTTTGCCCACATGTATTGGGGAATTGGCCGAGTTTTTGTAACTGCGTTGGTGGGGGCGTTGCTTGCTCTGCTCCGTTGGCGCACTGACAATATCTGGGGCCCAATTTTGGTGCATGGGTTCGTCAATGTGGGCTTTCCGATCCCGGTTTGGGGAGCCTGGCTGGCGGCAATGCTCACGACCATTGTCTTGTTAGTGATTAGGCGACTTTCAAAGAGATTGGCGAATGGAACAGGCAGCTAATGGTTGAGCAGGGAGAACAGATGCCTAAGAAAGACCTCTTTACCAAAATTCTGGCGATTGCCGGGACAGTGTTGGTGTGGCTTCCCCTTCTGGCGCCTCTTTTATTTTTTGTAGGGCGGATCGTTGCCGGGCGCAGAGGGCTGATTGACTACCTGATGCCCGCCGAACTCTTCCCGGCGGTTTTACTCGGCGGCGGGGCGCTGCTGTGGGCGGCGCTGCGGGCGCGCTCACGGCAGAAACTCATCGGCTGGAGCCTGGGTGTCGCGGTCGGCGCGCTGGTTGGAAGTCAGGCGTTGGCGGTGGTCACGGGGTTGGCCTCCGGCGCGCGGGAGCCGGTCGGCGTATGGTGGGCGCTTGTGCTGGCGCTGCTCGGCGTCTACACGCTGGCGGTGATGGCTATAGGCGTGGGCGGCGGGTTGTTGCTGCGCGAACTTTTGTACAGAGGCAAAGAATGACAGAAGAAACTCAAACTTATTCACTGATGTTGCATGTGCGGCGTGTGACGTATGAAGATGCGTATGTGGCGGTGCCTGTTACCAGCGCTATTATGGTTGAGAAAGAAGGGGGTACTTTTGGAATTGATGTTGATGCTTTTATAGCTGAAGCTATCCACATTAGCAGTCATCCACAGGTCGAATGGAAGATGGAATCTGCGCATGTTGAACCGCATCCAATCCAGCAACCCTTGCCCGAAGATCGGCATAGTTTTGATGCTTTTTATGAAAACAGTGGGAATGTTTAGTGGAAAGGATTCAGAATGCCCCCCAATGATTGGTGTTGTCCCTGATTTTCCTTGATGGACATCATTCTTCCAACAGGGTGAACAAAGGTTTGAGTGTCGACAATTGATCCAAGAATTGTGCGGGCACTCGGTAGGAGAGCAGCTCAGCAGTCGTCCAAAC